>SFQZ01000130.1 GCA_004562915.1 bacterium | reverse complement strand
TACAGTCTTCTCTTTAACAGTCAGATTTATCCTCATATCGGGTTGATCGATGTGTTTTCTTCAGAGAATAAAGTAGCTTTACAGAAAACGATAGATGTAATTATGTCAGCCGAAGACTTTAAAGGAAAGATTGAGCCTTTTATCGAATGCCTGCAAGCCCATGGATATATCGGTACTACTTTGAAACTGGCAAAACATGCATTAACAGCTTTTTATCTGTTTCTGGATATACATGATCTTGGTTATCATCCGGATATCGTTTGGATATGGTTCTCTGAGGTAAAAAATACACTGGGAACTTCCTGGCTTCACTGGAGAAGAGTTCTGAGTTTTTGTAATGAATATCTTCTTAGCGGCGATATCCACCCGGGCGGGAAATATAAATACATTCCTACCATATATGATGAACTCCCTGAATGGTGTAAGGAAGCCGTCGCAGGTCTTTTAGAACAGAAAAAACGTGAATATCGCGAAAGCGGTACACTTAAATCTTATCGATGTTCCTGTGCAAGCTTTTGTCTGTTTTTGATTGATCATGGGTATGACAGTTTTAAACAGATTTCTCCAGAGATAATCAAAGAATTCTCAATCCAGGATAAACATTCCACATTTAAAGGCCGTGCCACCCGCTTTGTAATTGTGAGAGCCTTCCTACGCTATCTTGAGGAACATCGATATACAGAAAGACATGGTCTGGATCAATGTCTTATATCAGGAAGTGCACCCGTAGATAAGATCATTGATGTTTTGTCCGATGAACAGATTCAGAGGATCCAGGAGTACCGGCTGACCCATAATGCCCCTGTAGAACTTCGCGATATTGCCATTGTTTTGCTTGGCCTAAAAACAGGACTGAGGGCCTATGATATCCTGGCACTCCGTTTTCAGGATATCGACTGGAAGAAATGCCAGATCTCAATCATCATGAAAAAAACTAAAACACAGATCACTCTTCCAATGCCTGTTGAAGTGGGAAATGCTATCTATTCATACCTGAAATATGGCAGACCTGATGCAGAAAGCGATTTTATTTTTGTAAGATCCAAAGCCCCGTATGGAAGATTGACTGGTAAAGTATGTACCAGAGCACTTTACCGTATCCTGCCCGAAAGAAATGATGTAAAGGGCGGCGGTTTTCATGTGACACGCAGGACTTTTGCTACAAATCTGCTGAAAAATCATGCCGGCATCGATGATGTAATGGATGCACTTGGTCATCGTGATCCGACAAGCGTAATGAAATACCTTCTTCTGGATGATGAAAGAAGCAGTAAATGCGGATTATCATTGTCAGACATCGGACTGATGCTGGAAGGAGGTCTGTAATGAAGATCCTCGGATATGAATATCAAAGCTGTTTTGCTCCGTATATTAAACAGTTTCTACAGGAAAAGCGGTCTGTTGGATTCACTTATGAAACTGAAGAATGGAAACTGAAACATTTTGACGATTTTTGTGTAAAAGAATCCGTTATACAGCCATATCTCAGCAGGGAACTGGTCAAAAAATGGGGGGCATTGCGTGAAGGAGAAGCATTATCTACCTGTTCAGCACGTACTTCTATAATCCGTCAGTTTGCGTTATTCATGATCTCCCTCGGTGAGGAAGCATATATCCCGTCGAATTTTTATAAATGTGAAAAAAGACTGGTGCATGTCTTGTCAGATGATGAAATATCAGCATTCTTTCATGAAATCGACAGTTATTCTCCGGAGATAAAAGTGCCCTCGTTTTTGCGTCTGTCTACAGAGTATAAAGTGATCTTCAGATTGATCTATTGTTGTGGCCTGCGTATTTCAGAAGCGAGAAAACTGAAGTGGAGTGATGCAGATCTTGAAGCGGGAACATTAAAAATCATGCAGTCAAAAGGTCATAAAGACAGGCTAATATATATGTCAGATGATCTTGCTGTGTTAATGAAGGAATATAAGACGATACTGAATGATCATCATGGATGCGTATCAGAATGGGTTTTCCCTGCAAGAGAACCGGGCAACTGCCTGTGTTCTGTCACTATAAACGCAGCATTTCGCAGGGCATGGAATGCAACACCATATGCAGAAGGATGTGACAAAACTCCTACTGTTCACTGCCTCAGACATAGCTTTGTAGTAAAAAGGATGAATCTCTGGATGGAAGAAGGTGTCGCACTTAAGGAAATGCTTCCATTTCTGAGCCGGTATCTGGGACATCAGAGTACGGATGATACTTTTTATTATTACCATCAGGTCAGCGAAGCTTTCCGGATCATCAGAGACAGGGACAAAACTTCAGGTTTCGTTATCCCGGAGGTGACTGACCATGAGTAGAAAAAAAGCGGAAAAGATACTGTTTTTCTCAAAAACACTGGATTTTCTTGAGCATTACCTGCCTGACCAGTCATTGAAAAGCCGGAATACAATAGAAACCTACCGCGATGCTTTGACCGTGTTCAGAAGATATATAACCGATACTATGAATTTATCACTTCGTACCTTTGGCTTTGAGGATTGTACACATGATTTTCTGTTATCATACATTGAGTTCCTGCATAAAAACGGTAACAGCGAAACCACTTGTAATAACAGGCTTGCTGCGATCAGAGCTTATCTCTGGTATGTTGCTGATTGTGATATATCGTTACAGTCAGTAGCTCTCACAGCTTCCAGAGTTCCTTTTCTTAAAGTACCAAAGCTGACACGTGAAGTCATCCCTGATAATGCCCTTAAGGCACTGCTCTCTGCTCCGCCGGATACTAAGATAGGCCGAAGGGACAGACTGATCCTGATATTGCTTTATGACTCTGCTGTCAGGGTTTCCGAATTATTGTCTATGAATGTATCTTCTGTAAATCTGGAGGCCGACATACCGTATCTTCGGATTTATGGAAAAGGTGATAAAGAAAGGATCGTTGCGATCACAGATAAGACCGCTGATCATCTGAAGAACTATTTAAAAGTTTACCATGAAGTGATAGAGCCTAATGCTCCGCTGATCTATACAGTGATCAAGGGTCACAAAGACAGGATGTCAGTTGGAAATGTTGAGCGTATCATCAAAAAATATGCAGCTCAGATCCGCTCAGAGTATCCGGATCTCCCGGAACGATGCTATCCCCATATGTTCCGCAGGACCAGGGCAACCAATCTGTATCAGGATGGAACAGAACTTGAACTTGTTTCCCGTATACTGGGGCATTCCTCAACTGAAACAACACGTATTTACGCAGTCCCTTCAGTTGATATGATGCGTAAAGTGATGGAATCAGGTGATCTGGAAAGTGATGAGAAGCCATTATGGCCAGATAATGAAGCTGAAATGGCACGTATCTGTGGTTTAAGATAATTTCTAAGGAAAGAACCGAAGGTGGGTTGAATAAGAGGGCAACTTTCGGTGCCCTCTTATTCAGCACACTTTTGGTTTTTCCGAATTGAACAAAGTCGCGTCCCGTATATGGGATTTCAACACCTCATTCTTCCGTTTTTTGGAAGGAAATTGAAATAACATTAAAACATGGAGGTAGTTGTATATTCTGGCTCTTTTTGGATTTTGGGCATACTTCCCCTTACCCCAGTTTTTTGAACGTCATATTTGGTTTCTGTACAGATTAGGCACTGCTTTTTCGACGCGTCACATATCTGGAACATACTTCATATGACACTGTGCCTCCACAACAAGGACATACAGTGACATCTTTTTTATACAGTACTCTGATTGCCTGTACTTTGTCATCCTTCCTGAATCGTCTCAGAAACTCACGACAACCGATCAGGTTTCTGCATATCGGAATCAGCTTTCGCTTGTTATGGTTGCTGATGAGACCATAGTGACGAATCCTCACAAATCCTTTCGGAGGAACATGCATAAGAAAACGGCGGACGAATTCTACTCCATCCAGAGTTAATTCCTTCCATTCACCGTTTCTTTTATAATCCTTTACCCTGATAGTCACGGTACTTTCATCCATACGGAGGATACGGCGGTTGCTGATTGCTATCCGATGTGTGTAACGTCCCAGATAATGCATTACCGTTTCTGCGCCCGCAAAAGATTCCCGGATATCTGTAACCCAGTGTTTTTCATAGCAGATATTCAACAACTCCTGATACTCATACTGATTGTGGTATTTTTTAGCACCACCTTCGTAACAGAGTTTCCCAGAATCGTGAAGTTTTTTAAGACCAGACATATATTTTCCTTTGAACAGCATTGCCATTGCCTTTCCGGGAAGAAAAAATCCGTCATTTTTCTGGTGCCAGTTACGATTTCCATCTAAACCGCCGCTAGTTGATAACACATGAAGATGGGGATGGAAGGAAAGATTGGAACCCCATGTGTGCATAATGCTGATAAAACCAGGTGTACCTCCCATATGTGCCGGATTTTCTGATAATTCTATCACTGTTTCAGATACACTTTGAAAAAACAGGGAATATAGTTCTTTCTGGTTACAATATATCAAAGAATTTAATTCGCTTGGAACCGTAAAGACCAAATGATAATAATCTATATCCAGAACATGCTCGTTCTGTGCGTCTACCCAAAGTTCATTAGAAATAGCCTGACACATCGGACAGGATCTGTCACGACAGGAATTATTATGATATTGAATATGGCCACATTTGTTGCACATTGAGATATTTGCACCATATGCACCAGTTTTACAGTTAATGATATGATGTACCGCTTTTGCCTGCCGTTCATTTGGTGTATATGTTTCCAGGTACTTGGGGTAAAATTTATTCAGGACATCCTGCATGTTAGGGTTATTCACCATTGCAGTTATCCTCCTGCTCCCTTACTTTGTAGGTATCAAATGGACTTTGGATTCCCATAAGGGCCTTCGACGTCATCTGAAGATAAACATCGGTGGAGTTAGGACTACGATGACCAAGAAGCTGTTGAATAAATGTATGGCTGACACCATTTTCCAGGGCATGACATGCAAAACAGTGTCTCATTGTATGGGGAGTTACGCCCTCCGGGAGGCCTAAGTTTTTCGCATGGTTTTTTATAAACAATTCAACGGTTGAGGTTGTAAGTGGTTGATCCCTTCGTACCTGGCTTGGGAAGAGCCATTCCCTTGGACGGTCAAAACGGTACCAATATTCAGTAAGAATTTCCAGATTCCTATCGCTTAAGATTGTATATCTGTCCTGCCGATTTTTAGAAAGCGGAACATGGATCATTTTTTGCTTTCGGCGTATATCCTCATATCGAAGATGGCACACTTCACTTACTCTGAGTCCTGATGAATACATGGTTGCCGTAATTGCCTTATGCTTATAATTATCCATGGAATCAATCAGCTGATTTACCTGTTCTCTTGTAAGGATAACAGGAAGTGTGCGGTCGCGTTTCATTTTTGGAATCTTTTTAGAATCCCATACATAACCAAGGGTATATTCAAAGAAGAATCTGACTGCAGCCGTATAAAGATTAATAGTAGAAGGTTTTTTATTTTCAATATCCTTCATAAAAAAGATAAATTTACGAATATCTGCATAGGTAATAGACATGGCATCTTTGCCGGTGAATTCCAGAAATTTTTTAACAAAACGATAATAATCCTGGCAGGTGTTAGGGGCAAAGTTTTTTAACAGCATATCCTGCTGTAATTTAAAAAGATATTTTTCATTCATTTTAGCATCCTCCAAATAAAATCAGCAAATTTCTTTAACAATTAAAAAATGATTTTATATCGGAGGTGCATTGATGTCATAAAAATGCTTGTCGGAAAAGATTAAATATGATAGTCTATTCATGGCAGTGGTGGCGATGATCCTGTGCGTATAAGTATGTTATTTTGTGGTGATTTAACAATACATTATTTAGGACTCGTTTACCACTGTTATTTTTATGTGAAAAACTCGAACTATTGCTTAAGTTCAAACAGCCATCGCACAGCGATTTTGTTCAAA
>SFQZ01000129.1 GCA_004562915.1 bacterium | reverse complement strand
TTTTCTCCGTTTTGCCCAAAAATCAATGTACTCTAAATGGGGTGCTGAAGAGGTACCTATTTTTTTAATTACAGCCATGCACCCCGGGAGCTCATAATAATCCGTATCAGGAATTCTTCCACGCATGGCATGATCATACATCGCTGTTGTAATCCAGCTTTTCTTGATTCCGACAGCCTTTCTTTGATATCCCCCGCTGGCATAGCACACGATTTTACCAGTGTATTCTACGACCATAATCGATGCATGTATATCATCTCTGATTTTCTCTACAACCTGATCCAAATTTAAATTTTTTGCCAAGGCATCAAAAGCAATTTTATAACATGCATTTACATCAATCTTCCCCACAATATCACTCCCAGAACTCATTATTAATCGCTCATCATTCTAAACATAGTAATCCACTATGCATAGTTTATCATGCTTTCGAAACTTCAACAACAAAATCTCAATTTTCCAATATTTCCGCTGTACATGATAATGAATGCTAAAGTCTTTTTACACAAGATTACTGCATATAGCCTCAACACCCGTTTTAACATTATCCAAAGATGTCGCCAGATTGATCCGAATGAATCCGGAGAATCTGTCTCCTCCAAACCAAGCACCATAATCTACCGCCATCCGGCATTTTTTCTGCATAAATTCTCTCATATCACTGCCAGCTACATAAGCACTTAGATCAATCCAGGTAAGATAAGTTCCCTCCAACGGTGAAACAACCGCATCCGGCAATCTTTCTGCAAAAGTATCTTTCAAATACTGATAATTATCCTGAATCTGTTTTTTAACCTGTTCCAGCCATTCTTTTCCACCACGATATGCGGCTTCTGCCGCAATATAGCCAAATGCATTACCTCCCAGTACTCGAATTCCCTTCACATATTTATCCCACTTATCGCGCAGTGTTTGATTCGGAATAATCACCTCAGAATTCTGTGCTCCTGCAAGATTAAATGTTTTAGAAGGCGCAATAATCATAATCATCATATCCTCATAATCCCCTGCAAGCAATGATGGCACATGTTCATTTTTTCCATAAACAAGATCCTGATGAATCTCATCTGATATAACAAATACATGATGCTTTTTGCAAATATCAAGGAGCTGTCTTAATTCTTCCTTTTTCCAGACACGGCCAACCGGGTTATGCGGTGAACATAAAATAAATAGTTTTACATTATTTTCAATAATCTTCTTCTCAAAATCCAGAAAATCAATACTGTAGTTTCCATGATCATTGATTAAATCTGAAGTCACCAATTTTCTTTCATTATTTGTAACCGCATGAAGGAAAGGATAATACACCGGTGTCGTAACAATGACCGCATCTCCTTTTTCTGTCATAAACTGTATGATCCAATTGAATGCCGATACAACCCCCGGTGAAAACCGAATCCATTCTTTCTCCATCTTATATCCATGATTCTCATATTCCCAATCTATACATGCCTGATAATAACTGTCAGGGACTCGCATATATCCAAAAACTCCGAGATCCACATATTTATGAAGAGCCTCCTGTACACAATCTGCCACTTTAAAATCCATATCAGCAACCCACATTGCATGAAGTCCTTCTTCACCAAACATGTTTTGCTGACCGTCCCATTTATTACAATCTGTTCCTCTTCTGTCTACATATTGAATATCCATAATTACCTCCTAAGAACTTTTCATAAACTATACCACTTTAGATTATAAAGTCTTAAAAAAATATTTCATCGGATAGATTCTCTAAACTTGTTGTTTTATTTGTATGTTTTGCACATTTTCTATACATCATGGAGTTTTATTGATTTTTTCTATAATAGAAATCAATATTTCCTTGCCTTTTATTCCCCGCTACGCTATGATGTTTTCATTCTGGAAGTTTCCTTCTGAGACTTCCACTTCTCTTATCCGTCATGGATAGTCGGTATATTCACAAATGGAGCAATCTTCCAATGTAAAACCCGAATGTAACACGAAAATAAAGTAAGAGATACATGGTAAAAATCAGGAGATACGCGAAAAAGAGCAAGAGCTTATCGAGGTCCAGAAGCAATTAGAGCAGGCACTGCAAACGATTAGTCTTCTCCAAAATAATAGTCCCCAACCACACAAAAAATAAATATGAAGAACTTTTTCAAATTCTATGACATGAACAATGGAGCCGGCATCCTCCCATATCCAGGGAGTGCCGACTCCATCTTGTAATGTATGCTTCTATTTCCGTTATTTTACCGCCTCAAAAGCTGCATCAAGTGCTGCGATCAAGTCTTCTACTTTCTCAATACCGATAGAAAGACGAATCGTATTCGGTTTGATTCCCTGATCCAGAAGTTCTTCTTCCGTGCACTGACTGTGCGTGGTAGTTGCCGGGTGAATCACAAGTGATTTTACATCTGCTACATTTGCCAGCAATGAGAAAATGGCAAGGTTATCAATAAATTTCTGCGCAGTTGCCGCATCACCTTTAATTTCAAATGTAAAGATAGATCCTCCTCCGTTTGGCAGATATTTCTTGTATAATTCATGACTTGGTTCCGTCGGCAGTGACGGATGATGTACTGCTTCTACCTGCGGATGATTTGAAAGATATTCTACAATCTTCAGCGCATTGCTCACATGGCGCTCTACACGGAGTGACAGCGTTTCCAGCCCCTGCAGGAAGAGGAAAGCGTGGAACGGAGAAAGGGTTGCACCGGTATCACGCAGGATGACCGCACGGATGTATGTTACAAATGCTGCCGGACCTACTGCATCTGCAAAGGATACGCCATGGTAACTCGGGTTCGGATCAGAGATCCACGGATATTTTCCTGCTGCTTTCCAGTCGAAGTTTCCGCTGTCAATGATTACACCACCGATGGCTGTCCCATGTCCACCGATGAATTTGGTTGCAGAATGAACAACGATATCAGCACCATACTCGATCGGTCGAATCAGATACGGGGTTGCAAATGTAGAGTCTACTACAAGCGGAATGTTATGCTTATGAGCAATCTTTGCCACTTCTTCCAAATCGACGAGATTAGAGTTCGGATTTCCAAGAGTCTCTACGAAAATTGCTTTTGTGTTTTCCTGGATCGCTGCTTCGAAAGAACCCTCTACTTCCGGATCAACAAATGTTGTGGTAACACCATTGGTAAGCGGCAATGTATGTGCAAGCAGGTTGTAGGTTCCACCATAAATAGTCTTGGAAGCTACGATGTGTTCTCCTGATTTTGCAAGTGCCTGGAATGTATAGTCGATTGCTGCTGCACCGGATGCAACTGCAAGTGCTGCAACACCGCCTTCCAGAGATGCGATACGCTGTTCAAACACATCCTCTGTCGGGTTGGTAAGCCTTCCGTAAATATTTCCCGCATCGCGAAGCCCAAAACGATCAGCCGCATGCTGTGAATTATGGAATACATAAGAAGTTGTAGCGTAGATCGGAACTGCTCTTGCATCCGTTACCGGATCTGCCTGTTCCTGTCCGATATGTAATTGTCTTGTCTCAAATCCCCAGTTTTTAGAATCTTTAATATTTGCCATCTCTATTTCCTCCAATTCATTTATTTCGATTTTGCTTTGTTTTTCTTGTTGAATACATACTAACACAGTAGGCTACCTTTGTCTAATATATAAAAAAAATACCAAGTTATAGTTTTAAGCTATAGCCAGGTATTCTTTCAATTTTTCTATATACAGTTCACCCATCTTACTCCGCACCGTATTTTTTTTAACAATATAGCCTATCTCCATCACACTGTTCGGGTTCTGCGCATCATCCCGGAATGGAACTGCCACAAAATCATTTCCGTTCAATTCCTCGCATATGATGCCGGAACAAAGCGTATATCCATTCAGCCCCACCATAAGATTCAGCATCGTCGCCCGGTCATTCGCTTTAATAACCTGCGAGTACTCATTTGTGGAAAGGATTTCCTCTGCGAAATAGAAGGAACTGTTATCCCCCTGTTCAAAAGACAGGCAGGGGTAACCATTCAATTGTGCAAAACTAATGGATGCTTCTTTTGCCAGAGGATGATCCTTCCAGATATACACATACGCCTGACAGTCTACAAGATGGTGAAACTCAAGGTCATAGGATTTCAATAACTTTTCAATCGCTTTGCGGTTGAAATCACTGAGATAAAGTATCCCGATCTCGCTCTTCATCGTATTTACATCACTGATCACTTCCATCGTTTTCGTTTCGCGAAGCGCAAATTCATATTTTGACATATCGAATTCCTTCGCCATATCCACAAACGCTTTAACTGCAAAAGAATAATGCTGTGTCGATACGCCAAACTTCTTTTTATAGGATCCGCCCTTCCCGTATTTTTCCAAAACGCTTTCATACTGTCCGTATATCTGCTTTGCGTAAAGCAGGAATTCCGTCCCGTCATTCGTCAGGGTAACGCCTCTCCCGCTTCGATAGAATAACGTAATGCCCAGTTCCTTTTCCAATTCTTTGATAGCATTGGTCAGGGACGGCTGAGATACATACAGCTGCTCCGCTGCTTTATTTAACGACTTTGTTTCTGCTATTGTGATGAGATAGTTTAACTGTGTCAGTGTCATTTGCTCCCCAGCCTCCTTTTTGTGACATCATATCATCAATTGCCTACTGTGTAAATAGGTTTCATGTTTTCTAAAGCAAAATAAAATCGATGGATCTGGCGATAATACGCCTGTTCCGTCGATTCTATTTACAATATCAATCCCAAAAGAAGTGGCGGAAAAATCCGCCGCTTTCCACAACTATTCCGTAAATAACGGTGTAGAATAATATCTGTCACCGGTATCCGGCAGAAGTGCCACAATCGTCTTACCCTTATTCTCCGGACGTCTTGCCAGTTCGATCGCCGCATGCAGTGCCGCACCGGATGAGATTCCGACCAGTACGCCTTCCTTCTTCGCAAGCAGTTTTGCCTCTGCAAACGCATCCTCATTTTCCACCTTAATAATCTCATCGTAAATCTTTGTATTCAACACTTCCGGAACAAAGCCTGCGCCAATTCCCTGAATCTTATGCGGGCCGCCTTTACCCTCTGATAGTACCGGAGAACCTGCCGGTTCAACTGCCACGATCTTTACGTCCGGATTCTGTTCTTTCAGATACTCACCTGTTCCGGTCAATGTTCCACCGGTTCCTACCCCTGCCACAAAGAAATCCACTTTTCCGTCTGTATCATTCCATACCTCCGGTCCGGTCGTCGCTTTATGGATTGCTGGGTTCGCAGGATTCACAAACTGTCCAGGAATAAAGCTTCCCGGAATTTCCTTAGCCAGTTCTTCTGCTTTTGCAATCGCACCCTTCATTCCCTTTGTACCGTCTGTCAATACCAGTTCTGCTCCATAAGCCTTTAAAATATTTCTCCGCTCCACACTCATGGTTTCCGGCATGGTCAGAATAATACGATAGCCTTTGGCCGCTGCAATAGAGGCAAGACCGATTCCGGTATTTCCTGATGTAGGTTCGATGATCACAGAACCTTCCTTTAACTCGCCTTTCGCTTCGGCATCTTCAATCATTGCCTTTGCGATTCTGTCCTTTACGCTTCCTGCCGGGTTAAAATATTCCAGTTTCACCAGAAGCGTTGCTTCCAGCCCCAGTTCTTTTTCTACATTCGCTACTTCCACCAATGGAGTGTTCCCGATAAGTCCAAGTGTTCCTTTATAAATCTTTGCCATAACTCGTTCCTCACTTTCATAACCTATTAATCAACTATGTTTAATATGTTTTAAATTATATCCCTACTTTCTGAATATGTCAAGTGTTTTTTAGGGACGTTTCTTTTGCCACGATGCTGGGGTCAAAAGGTATTTCCAACTAATTAAATAACTACTATTGATGAAAAACCTTTTGCTGTTTTATATAGTGATAAAGCTTCACGGCCAAACACTCCTGTTAACGTAATCATCGGAGCATGCATCATCAAAGAATTG
>SFQZ01000128.1 GCA_004562915.1 bacterium | reverse complement strand
GCAAAGATAAAGGCAAGATGGGGATTGCTGGAGACGAGAAAACTGCACAAAAATACAATTTTGGATGCAATTCGTTTGATAAAAGAAATATGGCTCTGGGATTTATATCCCAGAGCCGCTTTGTCTACAGTCTGACATGGCCTGCCGTTGTCAAGCCATGTTATTATTCGGTTTCAGTTTCTTCTTCGTGTTCTGTCGCACTGAAAGAGCACACAATGTTCTGCGCAATCGGAGCAAAATCACTGTCTTCCTCAGCAGCTGCGAGAGTTACGTTGTAAATACCACCCTGATCACCCAGAGTCACGATTCCGATAGTCTGGACACCTTCATCGGCTGCAGAATAGGTAACGACCGGAATTTCATTGATGTACATGTAGCCTACTTCTTCAAATCCCTGATCGGTGTAATATGATGCCAGTTCATCCAGAGTGGAAAGCTCGCTCGGCGAATAAGAGATTGCTACGGACTGAGTCTGATCTTCATTTGCTGCCTGGAAATATACGCAGTCTTCAGGAGCTTCCTCGTTCAGATCTGCATTGAGCAGAACATCCCAGTTACTGGGGAGATAGAGATCAAATACATCAAAAGCGGAAATCCATGTTCCCTCATAAACCGTTTCGTCAATCATGGTGTAATCTAAGGATGCTATCTCTTCGCTGCCTTCTTCCATAACCTCTGTTTCTTCAGCAGCCTCTTCTGCCAGTGCCATAACAGGGCATCCGACAAGCATCACGCCGGTCATCATCAGTGCTAAAATTCTTTTTTTCATTGCATTAATCTCCTTTTCCTGTATGTAGTATAATTATTTTACGTTCCACATTATACCAACTTATAGAATAAATGGAACTGACCGAAAGTACAGTCTTGGAATAAAAACACAATAAACTGGACTTTTGTACAGTTACTATTTGAAAAAAATCAGTTTATATTTATAATAGAATCAGCTATATGGGACAGTATGTTTGGTCAACGGAGGGAAAAATGTGTGTCAAAAAAAGCGGATAGAATTTATGTAATGCCTGAGGCCGCAAAGAAAAAAATGCAGCAGGCGAAAAAGAAAAGGCAGACGGTTTATATCTATGGTGCGACATGTTATGGAAAAACAGAATTTGTAAAGCAATTTTTGAAATTTCGTAATTATGTGTATTTTTCGTGTCAGGACTATGCCAAGATTTTGGATGAAGGGGTTTCCTGGGGAAAAAACTGTGAAATTCTTGTCATTGATGATATTCAGGCGGCCTATGGAGACAGGGTAAGACAGAAAATCTGTGAATTGATTTTGGCAGAGAATGTATGGTTGATTTTGATTGGAAGGAGTCCGGTACCATTCTGGATACTGGAATCGTATTTCAAAACGAATATGATGATTATTTCTGAGGATGATATGCGATTGAGAAAATCGGAAATCCGTGAGATGGGACTCAGGCATGGCCTGGAGCTGACAGAAGAAGAATTGGCTTACTCAGAAAAGTATTCGGAAGGGAATGCGTTTGCAGTTCTCCAGACGATGCAGCAGGTACTTGAGGGATATAAAATAGGGCCTGAGTTAACCAGCAGAAATACCGAATTAATGTCAGCTTATATTGAGAAAAATATTCTTCCCGTCTGGGATAAAGAGGTACTGGATTTTCTGGTTAAAGTAAGCGTAGTTGAGGAGTTTGATCTGGAGCTGGCTGAATTTATCACCGGAAATCCAAGAGTTTGCTCACTTATTGAAAAGAGCAGAGAAACCGGAAATTTTCTATTTCAACATCAGGGTATTTATTACATCAGGCCGACACTGCTGATTTCCCTACGCAGTTATGCATTAAAAGCATATGGGCGGGAGTGGATCAAAGAACTTCAATATAATGCAGGACTCTATTATGAAATTCACGACAGGCTTTTAGAAGCTCTGAGAATGTACGAGCGAAGCGGAAACGAAAAAAAGATCCGTGATATACTGCTGCGCAATGCAAGACAGAACCCGGCGGCAGGATTTTATTTTGAACTCCGGAACTATTATCTGCGGCTTACTGAAGAAGAGGTGGAAGGTGAACCAGAACTTATGGGGGCCATCAGTATGCTTTATTCCCTCCTGATGCAGCCGGAGGAAAGTGAATACTGGTATCATAAGCTTGAAAATTATTCAAAAATGGAAAAAGGGATAGCACGACGAAATGCGGAGGCAAGACTGGCTTATTTGACAGTAGCGCTTCCACACAGAGGCATCAAAGGTTTGACAGAGATTCTGGTAAGCATGGCAAAGTTTATTCTATCCTGCGACCTGGCCATACCTGAGTTTTCACTTACCAGCAATCTGCCCAGCGTTATGAATGGAGGGAAGGATTTTTCCGAGTGGAGCAAGCGTGACAGAGAGCTGGCGGCGACAATCGGCAAACCAGTCACCTTTGTACTTGGAAAATATGGAAAAGGACTGGTAAATGAAGCGCTCGGTGAGAGCTTTTTTGAGAAGGGCGAAAACAATTTCGAAACCCTTAGACTGTTGTCCAAGGCACAGATAGAGGCTGAAAATGGTGGAAAAAAAGAGCTGATGTTTGCAATCATAGGGCTGCAAAGCCGACTGCATCTCGTTGGAGGCGATCTTGCCCTCGCACAGAAGCAACTGGACTCTTATGAAAGAAAACTGGATAAAGAAGATGCCAGACAGTTGTTTTTGAATTTGCAGGCCTTTCGATGCAGACTGCATTTTTATGAAAATAATCAGGCTGCAATTCAGGAATGGATAAAAGAGGCACCAGATGAAAACGAAACTTTTTTTATTATGGAGCGATACCGGTATCTGACTAAGGTGCGTTATTATATCTTGCGGGCAGAATATATAAAAGGCCTCTCATTGCTGGAACGACTGCAGTATTACGCAGAGCAGTACGACAGGCCGTACCTGTCCATGGAAGTGGACATTCTGGAAAGTATCATATTGGACCGGATGGGAGAGGAATGGCAGGAATTGTTTCTGAAACTGTTAAATAAAGCAGGTGAGTACGGTTTTGTTAGAATCATCTCTCAGGAGGGGGCTGCCGTATTTCCTCTTCTGAAAAAAATACGGGTAAATTACAGTCCGGAAACCAGGAAAGAGAAGGAATGGTGGAAGAAGGTTTATACGGAGACGGAAAAGATTGCAAACTATTATCCGGGTTATCTGAATGCAGAAAATGCCGCAATAAAAGACTTCAGCGAACATGCGATCCGTATTCTGCAGCTACAGGCCGAGGGAATGACTATCCGGCAGATCGCCCAGACTATAGGGCTGGCGGAAACAACGATAAAATACCATGCGGCGGAGAATTACCGGAAACTGAATGTAAAAGGAAAAACGGATGCCGTGCAGAAAGCCAAAAGTCTGAAAATAATATGAGATAGTATTTGAGAGGTAGATTATGAAAAACAGAAAAACAAATTTGGTACTGTGCATATGTATGGTGAGCATGATAATAATTACCCTTTTTTCATTTGAAATAGTGGATGCTTCAGAGGAAAGCTGGGCAATCTACTGGTATCTGTGCGGCAGTGATCTGGAAAGTGATTATGGTGCTGCGACGGCAGATCTGATGGAACTGCTGGAAGTTGACCTGCCGGAAAATGTGACTGTAGTGATTGAAACAGGCGGTGCATATAGCTGGCAGAATGAGACAGTGGAAGCCGGATATCTGGAACGCTATGTATATACACAAGAAGGATTCTGGTGTGCGGCGCAGGAAGAATCAGCAAGTATGGGAGATGCCGGGACTCTGTCAGATTTTCTGAAGTTCTGCCATGATAACTATCCTGCCGACCATGAGGCGGTGATTTTTTGGGATCATGGAGGAGGAAGCGTACAGGGTGCAGTTTTTGATGAAATGTATGATTATGATTCCCTGACACTGGATGAGTTTCATGAAGCCTTTGCTCAGGTATATGATCTTTCAGAACAAAATCCCCCTTTGGAACTGGTTGGTTTTGATGCCTGCCTGATGGCTACGATTGACACGGCGGGAAGATTTACGGATGTTGCACGTTATCTGGTGGCAAGTGAAGAAATGGAGCCTGGCTGTGGATGGAATTATTCCGGATGGATGGGAGCACTGGCATCTGACACAGCAATGGATGGTTCCCGGCTTGGGACTGTGATCTGTGATTCCTATCTGGAGGGCTGCATAGAAGAAGGTGTAGGGGATGAGGTCACACTTTCGCTGATTAATTTGTCACTTGTTCCGAATCTGATCGAGATGTATGAAAGGATTGGACAGGAGGCTATCGAACACCAATATGAAGATGCAGCTTTTTATATGGAGTTCAGCAGAGCTGCCATGCAGGCTGAGAACTATGGAGGCAATACGGATTCATCAGGATATGCGAATTTAGTGGATCTGGGAGATCTGATCCGGCAGAATTCACACAATCTGCCCCAATATTCAGAAGAATTGCTGAACGCACTTGAGAGCTGTGTCCTTTATAAAATAAATGGTCCATATAAGAGGGAATCCTCAGGACTCTCGTGTTATTTTTCTTATAACAGTGATGAAGAGGAACTGGAGCAGTATGCAATGCAGTGTGTCAGCTCCTCATTTATCGAGTTTTACGAATATTGCCTGACAGGAGAGGTTACGGAGAGTTTTCAGGAATATCTGGAATCCGGGAACTATACAATAGCCGATTTAGAGGAAGTTCCTGTATTTGAATTTGCTGATATGGATGAAATTCCTGTATATATCGATGAGAATGGATATGCTGCCATTGAACTGGACGAGAATACGGTCAATGCGCTGATTGGAGTTTACTTCCAGCTGGCATATATGGATGAAGAAGATGATATTGCAATCTGGCTGGGCAGTGATAATGATCTGGATGTGGATTGGGAAAATGGAATATTCCGCGACAATTTTCGGGATGTATGGGGAGCCATAGACGGTCACCTGTGTTATATGGAAATTGTTTATGAAGGGGAGGATTACAACCTGTATCTGGTTCCGGTGCTGCTAAATGGCACAGAATATCAGCTTCATGTTGTTTATGATTATCTTGAAAATAAATATGAGATATTAGGTGCCAGAAGGGGACTGGATGACAATGGTATGTCAGACCGTAATCTGGTGAAACTGAGACCGGGAGATCAACTGACTACTTTGCTCTATGTGTCTGACATATCCGGCGATGATGAATTTGAATTATTTGAAGCTGAGGAGTTTGAAGTGACGGAAGATACCGGATTTGCGGAGGAAGATCTGGGAGACGGAAACTTTGCAATGATGTTTCAACTGACGGATTGCCGGGGAAATGACCTCTGGTCAGATGTGGCAGTTTTCAATGTTGAAGACGGATACATATATGTGGAAGAGTAGATGAAATTTCAGGTGACAGATTGGTTCTGTTTGTGTGTCATAGAGAGAGAATCATAAGAAATGACTACGAAAGAGGGAGATTTTGTGAATACGCATACACAGGCAGCGTCTCAGATGACGGAGGGACCAATATGGAAGAGAATCTTATTCTTTGCGCTGCCGCTGATGGTGGGAAATCTGTTTCAGCAGCTTTACAATACGGTAGACAATATTGTGGTTGGGAATCTTGGAGGAAAGGAAGCTCTGGCTGTCGTCGGTACAGTGGATCCAGTGATCAATACATTTATCGGATTTTTCCTGGGCATGTCTGCAGAAGCAGGTGTGGTCATTTTCCAGTATTATGGAGCAAAGGATGAGAAAAAAGTTAGCCGCGTTCTTTCGGGTGTCAGGCACTTTGTAACTCATCAGAAAAAAGATTATTCTTTCATATACAGATACGGGGGAGATTTTTTCCGAACTCGTCGATGATTGTGAAGCGTGAATGCAATCAAAATGGAATTTAGTCGAGTAAATTATTTATGGCAAAACAAGACCGTCATTGTTTGTAGAAATTGAGGAGATTAGGTATCAAGGTCTGACAGTGCTTGCATTGTCAGTTAAGCCCGATGGAAAAA
>SFQZ01000127.1 GCA_004562915.1 bacterium | reverse complement strand
ATAAACTTCATCTTCTACAACAGCGATTTTCTTCATGACAGTCCTCCTTCCCGGCTATTCTTCTCTCTGCGGCTGCATGAGCGTCAGCAAATATCGGTCGCTGGAACGCTTAATAATGGTTACATAGATATATTCTACCACACAAAGCAGTAAAATCATAGCGGTAGACACCAGAAGCATTTCCCACTCTGCTCCATTTGTTCCGGATGAAAGAAGTCCCGCAAAGAGAGCCTTGACTCCAAAGATACTGCTGATTGTAGCGACAAAGACGGGAAGTCCCATAAACCAGTTGATCTGTTTCCGGGCAGATAGACAAATATCTTTATAAGTAGCGCCCAGATGCACCAGCGTCTGATATCTGCGTCCTGTCTTCTGCTGATTCATCAGGAACTGAACCCCCATAATGGTATTGGCAACCACCAGAAAGATAATGGCAAGATAGATGGTAATGTAGCTGGCCGCAACCATATAAAAAAGCTGACGTCCGATATTTTGCAGAAAGCTTTCATACTCAATACCCATATCTTCAAGGCAAAGTTCATCCAACCGTGCGTTCATATCAGAAATCGCGGTCATCAGGCTTCCGGACTTTACCGCTTTCCGGCTCATAATACCATTGATATAAACCTCATATTCTCCATTTGTATATTGTAAGAACTGTTCGTCAGGCAGAATCAATGCAAACGATAAGGTGATTGACCTGTCGGTCACCAAATCAACAGACTGGATCTTGCCGGTCAGATATAAAGGAGTACCATTCAGCAGGGTCTCCGGATGTTCAGAAAGAATACGGTTGAGCATATCCATTCTGCTCTCAGTCGTAAAATCATAATCCTGATACACGGCAGCCTCATTTTCCTCCAGTACCAGAGCAGGCTTACCGGCGGCCTCCAACAGACGGTTGTAATCTGACAAACAGATCAGATACGGATAATCAACATAGCCCAGATTGTTCAGCAGGACATCCCGATCCTCGGATTGTGTGAAACCTTCCAAAGACTCCATAACAGAATCCATTTGAAACACATGATTACCATTCTCCCCATTCCGGACGTTGCCGATCCGCATTTCAAAAAGCTGGGAAAATTGACTTTCAAGATCATTTTCCTTCAGCACAGTCTTCAGATGAGAAAGGGCATCCTGTGAACTCTCTGCACCATAATCCTGAAATGTATAATCCATCACATGCTCCTCCGCCTGCCGGCTGGTACCGGCAATACCGATGCCGGCGCCAAAACAGCACAATGCTGCCAGAATCAGCAGCGAACTGATGGCCATGGAGGTAGACTGATGCATGACATTTTCCTGAATCTGACGGAATGAAAATACATGAAGTTTTCGATTTGTTTTCCCCGCCTTTACCAATAAGGCGATCAATGCCCGCATTCCATAAAACAGAAGAATCGTTCCCAAAAGCCCGAGAACCAGGGTCAGGAGCATCTTATCCGGGGCGTACCATGCAATTCCCTGAATAGCCACGGCATAGGCGGCTGCCAGCATGATCATGCCTGAAACGGTACAAGTTCCATAGACAAACGCCGGCCTTTGCTTTTTTTCTTTTTCGGAGAAAGAAGCCAGAAGCGTGCCGATCTCCTGCCGGCTGATTTTCCCACTGAGGATCAGAAACGCCGCCAGCTTGATAACGAGGAATCCTGCAACGGTAAAACAAACAGCAGACAGCGAAAATGTAAACTGATGGCCGATGATACCCATCCCCACAAGTTTGGCAGTAACCAGACTGATCAGTTCCGAAAGCAGCACCGCAATCGGAAGTCCGATTACCAGAGCCAGAATACTGCTCAAAAGATCCTCCGCAAGAAGCATGATAAAGAGCTTACTTCTCCGCATTCCCATCATCAGATAGACACCAAACTCTTTTCTGCGGCGCTCCATCTGATATTTACAGGCAAAATAAATCAGGAAAAACAGGATTCCCAATGTCATTCCATAGAAAACAGGAATCATCAGCAACAATTTATTTACCGCATCACTTTCCATTTTCGCAAGAAAGACCATCACATCCTGTTTGGAGAGCGAAAGGATGATATAAAAAGCGACAATGGAAATGACCAATGAACCGAAGAACAGCCCGTTTTCTTTGCGGTTGCGTTTACTATTTCTTAGAATTAAATTAGAGAACATTTAAGCTGCCTCCTCCCAATTGAGCCATGACTTTCAGAATTCGCTGGTAGAAATCCTGCTGGCTTTCATCGCCGCGGCGAAGCTCATGGAAAATCACCCCGTCCTGAATGAACAGAATCCGTTTGCAAAAGCTGGCCGCGTTGGAATCGTGGGTCACCATCAGAATCGTAGCCTCTTCATCCCGGTTTAATCCGGAAAGCTTTTCCATGATATTCTTCGCATTCTTACTGTCCAGTGCGCCAGTCGGTTCATCCGCAAGAATCAGTTTCGGGTGGAGAATCATGGCTCTAGCCGCCGCCACTCTCTGACGCTGTCCACCGGACATCTGTGCGGGAAATTTATCCAGTACATCTGTAATTTCCAGATATTCCGCAAGCTGCTCCAGACGTAGAGAACTCTCCTTTTCTGTCACATCATGCAGGGAAGTCGGCAGTAAGACATTTTCCCGGCCGGTCAGATTATCCAGCAATTCAAAATTCTGAAACAGGTAACCCACTGTCTTCCCCCGGTATTGTGCCAGTTCCTTACCGCCAAGTGACTGCAGATTCCTGCCCTCCATCACGATACTGCCGCCGGTAGGCTTGATCACCGTCGCAATACAGTTAAGCAGTGTGGACTTTCCGGAGCCACTGCTGCCCATGATCCCCAGAAATTCTCCGGGCATCACCTGAAAAGTGATTCCGTCCAGCGCCCTGGTCTGGTTCGGCACATTGCCGTAGGTCTTGGTTAAGTTTTCAATATTCAAAATCGGTTCCATAAGAATTACCTCCTGTTGTTTTCTGGCTTCATGATAACATAGGCTGCCAGAAAATAACACTTACAGTCAATGTAAGGTTATCAGGCTTCCGATACTTTTACACAAAAAAGACAGGCCGATCCCGCAATTTGGGACCAGTCTGTCGATTCTCATCCTTATTTTACTTCAACCAGTTCAATCCTGAAGTTCAGTTCTTTTCCTGCCATTTCATGATTTGCATCAAGAGTAATTGTCTTTTCATCTTTCTCTACTACTTTTACCGGGAATGGCTGTCCCATTGCATTTGACAGATAAACCTGCTGACCAACTGTAAGATCTTCTGATCCCTGCAGCTGCTCAATCTCAAATGTCATAATTGCATTCGGATCCGGCATGCCATATGCTTCTTCCGGCATAAGATGGATATCTACAACCTGTCCTACTTCCATATCAACGACTGCTGCATCAAATCCTTTGATCATCATGCCTGCTCCACAGATAAATTCCAATGGTTCTCCACGATCATAGGAAGAATCAAACTGAGCACCATCGTTGAATGTACCTTTATAATGTACTTTACAGATCTTTCCTGCATTTTTTCCTTCAAGCATAACCCGATGACCGCCGCAGCCTCCGCAGCTTCCGCAATTGCCGCCACAGGAATGTTCTTCTTCATGGTCGTGATGATCGCAATTCACTCCTGTAGAAATCATTTCGCCTTTTAAATATGCTTCAACAGCTTCATCCGTATTTCCCTCTGCGCCTGATACTACTTCAATTCCTGCTTCATCAAGTGCTTCCTGTGCACCTTCTCCAATACCGCCACAGATCAGGACATGAATTCCTGCTTCTGCCAAAAGTCCTGCAAGTGCGCCATGACCGGTACCATTTGAAGCGATGATTTCACTGGAAACAACCTTTTCCGCTTCTACTTCATATACTTTAAAATTTTCTGTTTTTCCAAAATGCTGAAATACATTCCCGTTATCGTAAGTTACCGCAATTTTCATTTTCAATACCTCCAGTATTTTTTTACATTCTGATTCATCCTATCACAAATCCCGGGATTTCTCTACCGCAAAATGAACTCTCTTTGTTAATATTCCATTTTTCTTGTGTTTTTTCTATTACACTATAATCAAAATGATTTGATCCGTTGAAAAATGCTTACACATTCAGGTAAATGATTTGAAAACGCATCTATATGTTGCTATAATAAATGAAAAATGACTGAAGGGGGTCTGAATACCATGCTTGGCTTTTTACCCAAAGTAGTAATACTGCTTTTATTAATTGTTCTTTTGGGATTTTTTAACGAGAAGATAACCAAATTTCCATATGAAATTTCACTGATGTTATTTTCTATTGTGATTAGTATGATAATGCTTATTTTTGATTCTGCACTACGCAGCACATCGATCAGTGAACTGCTTAGTAATCTGCAGGTTTTTAATTTGGAAGCGCTTTTGATGGAAGGTGTTTTATGCTTTATGCTTTTTGCAGGTTCCTGTCACATGCGGCTTCTGGATTTCAAGAAACACGCCCGCCCGATTACAATGCTTTCTGTTGTTGCAACACTTCTGGGCGCGATTTTTTACGGTTCCCTGTTCTATGCAGGTGCTTCTCTTCTGGGACTACCATTCAGTTTTCCGGTATGCCTGATGTTCGGAAGCATCACAGCACCAACCGATCCAATCGCAGCAACAAGTATTCTGAAAAAATTCAATCTTCCAAAAGATATCAGTTTCATCATGGAAGGCGAATCTCTTTTTAACGACGGTGTGGGGGTCGCATTATTTGTGTGCTTCTCCGGAATGGTGACAATGCAAGAAAATGGCAGCTTTCTGGCTGTTATGGGTAAGGAACTGTTCGGAGCGGTGTTGGTTGGAATTCTGGCAACAGCGATATGCTTTCCGATTTTTGCCTTGACCAAAGACGGAAATCGAAGAATCTTTGTCAGTCTTCTTGCCGTTTCTATGGCCTATGTTCTGTGCGAACATTTTGGTTTTTCCGGAGCCATCGCGTCTGTCGTATGTGGAATCTCATTTTCGGCACTCTGCAACCGCAGAGAACAAAAAGGACAACCGCTGGATCTGGAGGAATTTGATACTTTTTGGGAAATTCTGGACAATTTATTGAATTCGGTTCTGTATGTGATAATGGGACTGACATTTGTACATATTCTGCAAATGCCTCATGTACTTTTGTTATCCTGCCTGGCTATTATATTTAATCTGATTGGACGCTTCTCAAGCGTCGGCCTGGCCGCATTTTTTGCCGGAAAACTTCCGAGCGGATACGATAAACTCAGCTTTGTAAAGCTGCTTACATATGGCGGCCTCCGAGGCGGGCTCAGTATCGCACTGGCTATGAGTACAAGAGAAATGGTAAGCGCGGATACATATTCCATTATTCTGGGAAGCACCTACGCAATCGTATTCTTTACGACCGTCGTACAAGGCTTAACTATGAAACAAGTGTATCAGAAAATTGAAAAAGGACTTAGTAAATAACTCTTTTTCAAGTAGCGGCAAGTATCAAGATTCATTATTAAGATTGGCCTCTTAATAATGTTATGTTATCTTAAACGACTCCATAAAATTTTTCAAGGCATAGTACCCACTATGTCCTATATGTGATTTCTGTCCGTCAGACCAGAGATTTGCCCGTGGTTAGTCTGTTCCCACATCCGGCTTCCTTCAGACTCCACCTCACGATGGACACCCTTGCCTTCGGCTATATCGTAAGCGCCAAATATTAATGCGGTCAGATACAAAATTACCCCAGCCCTTTGCGAGTTGGAGTAATTCACTATAATTCACATGCGATTTTTGATAGATTGGAGTTTTTCACTCCAAGGTGCCAGTTCTTCCAGTTGTTCATCGGTCATATCTTTACTTGGCCGGTGCTCCAGCAGAAATTTAAGATATCCATAAATATTCAGCCCATGTGCTTTTGCCATCTCAACCATTGTGTAGACCATTGAACAAAATCGCTGCGCGATGGCCTGCCAAGGCTGTGGCGCAGTTTTTACTTTGAAATATAAAAAGCAGTGGTAGCCAAGTCCTAAAAGTAGTATTGTTAAATCACCACAAAATAACAATCAAACAGGATCGACACCACCACTGCCATGAACAGATTAACATATATTATCATTTTAGACAAGTGTTTTTACGATGCCCATGCGCCTCCAAATATAAGGATAAGGACTTCTTGACGGAAAATTCTTTTACTATATTGGAGGACATTTCGATGAATGAAAAATACCTTTTTAAATTACTGCAGGATATGCAGTTAAAAAATTTTACATCAAATACATGTGAAGACTATTATCGTTTTGTGAAAAGATTTCTTGATTTCACTAATAAGGATGCCATGTCCATTACCTACGCTGATATTCGGAAATTTATATTCTACATGAAAGATCATGAGAACAAAAAAGCTTCCACAATTAATGTCTATACTGCAGCGATCCGTTTCTTCTTTGAATACACTCTTGGATATGTGTGGGATTCCAAAAAAATACCAAAAATGAAACGCGACAGGCAGCTCCCTATAATCCTTACCCGGGAACAGGTAAACCTACTTATTGATTCTATGGATAACTATAAGCACAAGGCCATCACTGCAACGATGTATTCCTCCGGTCTTCGGGTCAGTGAAGTCTGCCATCTGCGCTATGAAGATATCCGCAGGAAACAGATGATGATACATGTTCCATTGTCAAAGAATCGACAGGACCGCTATACCATATTAAGTGACAGGAACCTGGAAATCCTTACAGAATACTGGTACCGTTATAACCGCCCGATGGGATGGCTGTTTCCAAGCACAGTAAGGGATGAGCCACTTACCAGTTCAACCGTTCAACTATTCATAAAAAATCATGCACGGAAACTCGGGCTTCCGGAAGGGGTAACACCGCATACAATGAGGCATTGCTTTGCCTGCCACGCACGTTAGGCCACCGCAGCCCGAATTCCACGGATGTGTATCTGCAGATGACATCCAAAGCACTTATGGGTATCCGGAGTCCCTTTGATACTTTTGAAAAAGAGTATGGGGAGGGCGGCCGTGATGAATGATAATCCTACCATGCAGGATGTCCTCCGGCATTTCTAACCAAAATATCTGGACTCTTACACACCCACTGCAAGTCAGGCAAAAACCGTACATCATATCCTTAATTGCAAGACTGGTGCATATGGAGCCAACATCTCTGAATGTGACACATGCGGACATATCCAGTACCATAACAATTCCTGCCGTGACAGATCCTGTCCGATGTGCCAGGCGTTAGCGAATGAATTATGG
>SFQZ01000024.1 GCA_004562915.1 bacterium | reverse complement strand
TTAATTCTAAGAAGCCAATCCTGTTTCCCGATATAACCTACTCCTTTTACGATGTATGGGCGGATATGCTTCGGATCCCTTATAAAACAATTCCACTGAAAGAGGATTTTACAATTGAGCCGGAAGATTATTTCAGAGAAAATGGCGGTATCATTTTTCCGAATCCAAATGCACCCACAGGTGTGGAACTTCCACTTATTCAGATTGAAAAGATCATACAGGCAAACCCAGATGTGATTGTGGTCGTAGATGAGGCATATGTGGATTTTGGTGCAGAAAGTGCCCTGTCTCTGATCGACAAATATGATAATCTGTTAGTAGTTCAGACATTTTCAAAGTCAAGAGGAATGGCAGGTATGCGAATCGGATATGCTGTGGGGAATCCGGTACTGATCAAATATATGAATGATGTGAAATATTCCTTTAATTCTTATACCATGGATCAGACGACGATTGCATTGGGAAAGGCAGCAGTGGAAGATAAAGAATATTTTGAAACTACAGTGAATAAAGTGGTGGAGACGAGAGAATGGACGAAAAAAGAATTATCCAGACTGGGATTTGTGTTTGGTGATTCCAAGGCCAATTTTATCTTTGCGTCACATAAAGAATATCCGGCCAGAGAACTGTTTGCGGCACTTAGAAAGGCAAATATCATTGTCCGGTATTTTGACAAACCAAGGATTGATAATTATCTGCGGATTACGATTGGAACACAGGAAGAGATGGAGACCTTAGTGAGATTTCTGGAAAATTATCTTTCGAAAGGAGTTTGAGAATGGAAGCACTTGTTACATGGTTTACTACCCATCTTGGACCGTATATATCGGCACAGGCAGTAGTATTTATTATTTCACTGATGCCGATTCTGGAACTGAGAGGCGGGCTGCTGGCGGGTACCTTGCTGAAAGTACCGGTGCAACAGGCGATTCCGATCAGTATTATCGGTAATATTTTGCCGATTCCATTTATCCTTTTGTTTATCCGTCAGATCTTTAAATGGATGAAAAAGATTCGAATCTTCCGTGGTTTAATTGAAAAACTGGAAGCACGGGCGATGGGAAAAAGCGACAAGATTCAGAAATATGAATTTTTGGGTCTGATGCTTTTTGTAGGAATTCCTCTTCCGGGAACCGGTGCCTGGACAGGAGCATTGATTGCTTCCCTGCTGGGAATTGATATCAAAAAATCCTCTGTGGCTATTCTATGTGGAATTGCTATGGCAACTGTGATCATGTATTTTGTTTCCTATGTATTGGTAGGAAATATTGTAAGTTAATAAGTGACTGAAAATGGCGTCTTGACTTTATGAAAGTGGAGGCGCTGTTTTATCTTGAAAGGAGAAAAGACTCCCACCTCTATAGGTAGTGAGTTGCGATAATTTAGTCTTGGTGGGAGTCCAATCTCCTTCCAAGATAGAACCTCCGGCGGATTGCAGAGGTGCGCAGCAAGTACGCCGAGGCATACTTGAATTTAAGAAAGGAACGCATATGAAAAAAAAACTGGTTGTTTTATGGATGACAGGTCTTATAATCCTTGCAGGGTGCAGCCATGCTTCGCGGGAAGTAACAAAGGAGAAGGAAGAGACACAGGAGAACGGAACGACACAGGTAGATGAGAAAGAACAGGATAAGGAAGAAGTGCAGGGAAGTACAGAAAATGTGGATGGAGGAAATGGCAATAAAGTAAAGGATGCGTTTGGGGAGACCATTATATTGGAAAAAAGCGGATCCTACGCCTGGCAGGAGATTACGGTTACATTTCCGGACAGTTGGGTAAATAAATGTGTGATTGAGGAAAATGAAACTGGTTTTTCCATTTATCAGAAAGCATCCTACGAAAAAGAAAATGGCATGGGATTTATCTGTGGTTTCAGCCGGCTGCAGGAACCTGTATATTATGGCTGCGGAGAGACTATGATCGGTTATACAGATGATGGAGTGTTCTATTATATCGATCGTCCCACGGATGTCCCTTGTGATACGCAACAGGAAGAAGTGATGAATGAGTATGTGGAAATGAGTGCCCAGGCGGATGAAATAGCAGAATCAGCAAAATTTGATGTGGCAGGCATCCATTATGATGCAGATGAATATATTATCCCATCCAGCAGCATTTGCCTTTTGCAGCAGGAAATGATGGATAACTGGTCGGACAATGATTTGTGGATTGCTAAAAATGAGATTTATGCCAGACATGGAAGAAAGTTTGGCAATGATTATCTGCAGCAGTATTTTAATCAGTGTTCCTGGTATCAGGGAACAATTTCCACAAAAAAATTTGATGATGCTGTATTAAATGAAACTGAGAAAAAGAACGTAGAGCTTTTGAGCGAAGCAAAAAAAGAATATGACCGGAAACATCCGTACCCGAAGAAATATCAGGCTGGTGAAACTGTCAGGGAAGACATGGGTGGTACAGGAACGAACAATGAGATTCGATATCAGGTAAATGAACTGCCCGACTGGAATTACGAAGTACTCCTGATGATAGATGGGGAAACCTATGCGATTGGTGAAGTGGCGGATATATGGACTCCCTGTGAAGACAGGTTTTATGTGACGGATATTTCGGAGTATGATGCTGGTCTGGAAATTGCCATATTGGATTATGGTCCCAGTGACGATCTGGTGACGCACTTTTTCAAATACGACGGAGGCCTGTATTATCTGGGACTTGTAGAAGGCTTCCCGTTTTCCGAAGAAAATGGAGGAATCAATGGTTTTGATGGATATGGAAATATTACAGGGCAGCTTCGGGTGGATTTGATTGAGACTGCAGAAATAAATGGGCAATGGAGATACCATGGAGCGATTCAGTATCAGGAAACCGGATGGCACAAATATATTCCGAATAAATCCCATATTTTATATGAAGATTTGCCGGTTTACAGTCGTATGGATGAAACTTCGGCTACAAAGGTGATTCCCGCACAGGATGAAGTGTTTTTTATGGGAACGGATATGAAAGAATGGATTCTGGTAAAAGGAAAAGACGGAACCAGCGGATATATGCATGTTGCAGAGGGGATGGTTACAGCATTGAATAAAAAAGCGGACCAAGTATTTTCAGATTTGTATTATTATGGCTGATGATTTTCATATAATATAGTAAGAAAAATACCAGAGGTCTTCCATGAAAAAAACTGGGTTTGTTGGAGTTCTTGTTTTGGCACTTGTGATGATCACAGGGCTTTCTATATTGTACTGGAAAGATGTGGGAGAAAAGCTGGTGACAGCAAACAGCAGTGTCAATGGACGTGAACTGCCGATCTACTCTGTCGAGACGGAGAAACCAGAGATTTCCATATCCTTTGACGCAGCCTGGGGAAATGAGGATACCCAGAGAATTCTTGACATTCTGGCAAAACATCAGGTAAAGGCTACTTTCTTTATGACTGGAGGATGGGTGGAAGAATATCCTGAAGATGTGAAACGCATACTGGAATCCGGTCATGATCTTGGAAATCACAGTGAAAATCACAAGCAGATGAGTCAGTTATCCACAGAAGAATGCAGAAAAGAAATCATGACAGTACACGAGAGAGTAAAAAAACTTACCGGATATGAGATGAATCTTTTTCGCCCACCCTATGGAGATTATAATAATACCGTGATACAGACTGCATATGCCTGTGGATATTATCCGATTCAGTGGAGTGTGGACAGTCTGGACTGGAAAGATTATGGAGTGGAAGATATTGTCAGTCGGGTAACAGAGAATAAAGATCTGGGAAATGGTGCTATTATTCTCTGCCATAATGGCGCAAAATACACCGCAGATGCACTGGATGAATTACTGACAAAACTGAAAGAAAAAGGATATGAACTGGTACCCATATCACAACTAATCTATAAAGAGAATTATCATATGGATGCATCGGGAAGACAGATACCAAATTCTTAAAATAAGGATTGTATACTACAGGCAGAAAGTGATATGATATAAGAAGCACAGATTACTCTGCTGCGAATTTTCACAGAATGTTATGCCCACAGGACATGATATCATAAGAACAGAAAGAAGAAAGGAGCATTATCATGCAGATTACAAAAGAAACTACTATGGGACAGATGCTGGAATATGATCAGGGAATTGCTTACATTCTGATGCAGTCAGGAATGCATTGTATCGGATGTCCGTCCTCCATCAATGAATCTCTGGAAGAGGCATGTATGGTACACGGACTGGATGCAGACGTAGTACTGAAATCTATTCTGGATTATCTGTCTCAGAAGTAATTGGTTTATAAAAGAAAGGGAAGGACAGAGAGTAGGACAGGGGACGGACCTGTGTCCCATATTTTGGGACACAGGTCCGTCCCCTGTCCTTTTATTCATTTGTACCAAGTAAACATTTTATACCTGTAGAGATGAAAGAGGAATGGATGATGCCGTTTGCACAATTGAAAGAGGTAATTTTGGAGCGGATTCAGAGAGAAAAGAAAAAAGTAAAAGAGAGTGCAAAAGTATATATACAAGAGTGAAAAGTGCATGTTTCTTCCGGATGCATCGTGATATTCTTTGTACATGAAAGGAATGAATATGGAAAAAAAGATAGTAGTGTTTATTGACAGTGGAGATACCATCATTGATGAATCCACAGAAGTCCGGAATGATCGTGATGTGGTCGTGACTGCAAAGGTTATACCGGGGGCAGATCGACTTTTGAGAATACTTAAGGAGCAGGGATACCGTGTGGCGTTGGTGGCAGATGGGTATAAAGAATCGTTTGACAATATTTACCGGCATCTGGGTCTGACAGACTTCTTTGAGCAGATGATTGTCTCTTCGGTTGTAGGAACTGAAAAACCATCGTCACGCATGTTTGAGACGGCTCTGGAAAAAATGAATCTGACCAAAAAGGATTGTGCTCATATTATCATGGTGGGAAATAATATTGAACGTGACATACGGGGTGCTAACTCCATGGGAATCATTTCCGTTCTTCAGGATTGGACGCCTAGATATCGCATGACACCTGAATCAGAAGAGGAAATACCCGATTATATTATTCATAATCCATTGGAGTTGTTGGAATTACTTCGACAGTTGGAACGGGATAGTTGAAAGTGGTTTGTTGAAAAAAATCTTATGGTTCTGAATCTGTCATGGGTGGCATTCTCTGGGTATCTGGTGGAGCAGTATCTGAACAGAGGCGATATCAATGTGATAAATTATGTGGTGGATGACAATGAAGAGCATGAACAAGTTGGATTTTGCCATTTTTAATGAGACAAAAGAACATCCGCGTCTGGAATATGAGATTTTGAAAAAAGAAGAAATATTGCTCGTTATGCCAGCAGATCATCCGATTGCAAAGGCTGGAAAAATTCAGAAAAACAGGAACTATCCGTGGATGGATTTAAAGCTTCTGAAAGACGAAGCTTTTATTCTCCATTTTCCGGAACAGACAACAGGAAAGATTATACGGGAGTTGTTTGAGGAATATGATATTTATCCGCATGTTCCTGCCTGCAGCAGAAATACGGAAACCTGTGTGAAACTCTGTATGAGAGGAAAGGGAATCTGTTTTTTGCCCGAAACCTATGTGAAAAATATGGAATTTACAAGAAAACTTTCCTGTTTTTCTATTGGAGATAAAGAAATATCAAGTACGCTGACGATTGCGTATAGAAAGGGAACTTATCTTCCACAATATGCGAGAGATTTTATTGAAATTGCACGCAAAAGTATCTAAAAAAGGACAGGGTCTGTCTTCTAAAGAAAAATGTCAAAATACCGTACTTATCAGCTAAAATATCGTAAGACATTCGGAGCCATAATTGATTATACTGTAAAAAAATGCATTGGATGATATGGGAGGAACAGAGCATGATTCGCAGATATGTGTATGGAAATGTACTTGAGACCGAAGCGGTTTTGCAGAAACCGGAGAAAGAAGCCGGACAGATTTCTTATTTTACAGTAAATGAACAGGAAATGACATTTTCTTATCAGATGGATGTAAATGATCGGGTATATGGACTGGGAGAAAATGTGCGTGGAATTAATAAAAGAGGCTGGATCTACGAAAGCAAATGCAGTGACGAACCGGAACACAAGGAAGACCGTCGTTCTTTGTATGGTGCACACAATTTTCTGGTATTGGACGGAAAAGAACAGTTTGGTATTTTTGTGGACTATCCAGGAATCCTTACTTTTGATGTGGGATATACAAAACATAATGAATTGAAGATCACTGCCTCCGACTGGAATCTGGATGTATATCTGATCACAGGAACAGATGTGAAAGATATTGTAAAACAGTTTCGTCATATGGTGGGAAGAAGCTATATTGCTCCGCTTTGGGCATTTGGTTATGGTCAGAGCCGCTGGAGTTACATGAATGAAAACGAAGTCCGGGAAGTGGTGAAAAAGCATCGTGATCTTGGCATTCCGCTGGACAGTGTTTATCTGGATATTGACTACATGGAACGGTACAAAGATTTTACGTTGAACGACGAGACATTTCCTGAGTTCGCAAAATTCAATGAGGAAATGAAAGAACAGAATATTCATCTGGTACCGATCATTGATGCCGGTGTGAAACAGGAAGAGGGATATGATGTCTATGAAGAGGGACTGGAGAAAGGATACTTCTGTACAAAAGAAGACGGAAGTCCCTTTGTAGCAGCCGTATGGCCTGGTAAGGCTCTGTTTCCGGATATGCTGAATAAAGAAGCAAGAGACTGGTTTGGCAATCAGTACAAATTCCTCCTGGACCAGGGAGTTGAAGGATTTTGGAATGATATGAATGAGCCGGCAATCTTTTATACAGAAGATCGTTTGAAGGATGTGTTGGAGAAGCTTGACACATTTAAAGGGCAAAATCTTGATCTGGATCGCTTCTGGGAATTTACGGGACTGGTTTCTGGGTTGTCTAACAATGTGGATGATTACAAAATGTTTTACCATAATATAAACGGGGAGAGAGTTCGTCATGATCGCGTTCATAACCTGTTTGGATACAACATGACCCGTGCAGCAGGAGAAGCATTAGAACGTCTGGAGCCGGACAAACGTATTCTGATGTTCTCCCGTTCTTCCTATGTGGGAATGCATCGCTATGGCGGTATCTGGCAAGGTGATAACAAATCCTGGTGGTCACATATCCTGTTGAATCTGAAAATGATGCCATCTCTGAATATGTGCGGTTTCCTTTATACAGGAGCCGATATCGGCGGATTTGGTGCGGACACTACAGAAGATCTGGTACTTCGTTGGCTGGCACTGGGAATTTTCACCCCTCTGATGCGAAATCATTCCGCTTTGGGAACCAGAGTACAGGAGGCATATCGATTTGAAGATATTGAGGGATTCAGACATGTGATTGGACTTCGCTATCGTTTCCTTCCTTACGTTTACAGTGAGTATATGAAAGCAGTTCTGCGGGATGAAATGATGTTCAGACCACTTGCCTTTGATTATCCTCAGGATGCTCATGCAGTGAAAGTGGAAGATCAGCTTCTTTTAGGTGATGGCCTTATGATTGCTCCTGTTTATGAGCAGAATGCAGAAGGAAGATATGTGTATCTGCCTGAGAAAATGAAAATGGTTCGTTTCAAAAAAGACGGAATTATGGAAGAAGAAGTACTGGAAGCAGGTCATCATTATGTTGAAGCAGGATTGACAGACGTGGTAGTGTTTGTACGTCCGAACCACCTGATCCCCATGTCAACAGGCGGTCAGTGCGTGGCAGATGTGGATTTTGAGAATCTTCAGTATCTTTCATTTGTGGAAGAAGGAGAGGCAGTTTACGAATATTATCATGACAATGGTTATGAGAAAGATTACGAGAATCCAGAGCACATTACCATAATCCGTAGGAATTAAGAGGAAAACCGGACAGGGAAAAAACCGGAACCGGACAGGGGGGGACAGACCTGTCCGGTTCCGGTTTTTTTCTTTACAAATAGCACGTGAAATGGTATATTATGAGACATAGTGTTTGATGATTTAACAAGGTAAAGTGATAACACAACAAAATGAAAGGAACAAAGAGGAAAGATGAAAAAGAGAATTGCATTTATAGGAAGCAGTGGAGGGAATCTCTATAAACAAGGCGGCAATAATCCTTCCGGAATGATGAAAGAAATTCTTCTTCAGACAGGTGCTGCAGACATGGAAGTGACGTTTGTACAGTATGTGCTGGCTTCCGGCAGTCTGGACACTGTGGGAGAGGACAGTCAGGCTGTTTTGTACGGTTGGGGAGGAAATGATCTTCAGGAAGAATTTACAGGTACTTTGAAAGAGGTAAACGAAAAAGCAAAAGAAATGGACAGCAAGCTGGCAGAAATGATTGAAAAGGGTGAAATTGATGGAATCATGTTTGTCAGTGCCGATCCGGATGGAGCCAATGAGAAAGCGACAAAAGCTGCGGCAAAGGCAGGGATTCCCATGGCAGGAACCGGTGGAAGTGGTGTGGCCCGCATACAGAACGCAGGGTGTAATGTGTTATCTGCTTCCGGAACCACCGGAACCACAAACCGTACGAGAGCAGTGGCATTTACTACGGCTCTGGCGAAAAACTGGGGCATCCGCTATATGCCGGTAATCGGAAATACCGGTGACAATGCGGTGGCAAAAGCGCAGAGCAATATCTGGAAGAGAATCAATTTCAGAGGAATCATGATGACCAGTCTTCCGGCTTTTATTGCCATGGCGCTGTGTCTGGCACTCAGTAAAATACCTGCATTATCTGCACTTTCAGGTGTATTCGATACACTGGTGAATGCACTTCCTATTGTAGTTTGCGCGATTGCGGCAAAACAGGTTTCCGGTCTGGATGAGGTCGGTGTTGTAGCTGGTATTGTAGCCGGTATATTATCTGTAGATGGTGGAATCCTGGGAGGACTTCTTCTCGGTATCCTTGCCGGAATTCTTGCGTACTATATCATTGTATTTTGCTTCCGTCATAACGTACCGGGAACTACGGCAAATATCGCTGCAGGCGGAATCGGCGGACTGATTGCCGGAATAGCCGGAAAATATGCGGTAGCTCCGGTCGCTCTTTGGATTGGAAATGGAATCTGCAATATCATCGATACTGCTATTGGATTTAACCCAATCCTGGCAGGTGCGGTTGCAGGACTTTTAATCTGGCCGGCAATTATTGGTGGCGTATACCATGCGGCAATTCTTCCGATTGTTCTTCTGGAAATGGAAGAGATGGGATTCAGTTTTCTTGGTGCGATCGATATGACAGGATTGGTTATGGTTTCTGCCGGAATTACTCTGGCGAATGTGATCATGCCGAAACAGAAAGGCGAAGCAGCAGTTGCACTTCCGGGATGTCTGATCAATATATGTTTTGGAACTTTTGTGGAAGCAGCATATCCGTTTATGTTTTCCAATAAAATAGTCTTTGGTGGAGCATTGGCAAGTGCAACAATATCCGGAGCGCTGGTTGGTTTGTTTAATGTTAAGGGAACAGCCTATGTACCGGCTGTCATGGCTCCGTTCATGGCCAATGAAGGAAAGGGTATCTGGTTTGCAGTTGCTATGGTGGTAGCAATGGGATGTGCTTTTGTGATTACTTTATTTGCCAACATGATAGAAAAGAAGAAAAAACAATAAAGTAGTGAGGCTGACACCCTCCTGTCATTCTTATCAATGTCAGGCCGAGTCCCTTCAGCTGATCACTGAATAAAATAGTGCTGATTTCAGAATCTAAATAATATTTCTGAAATTCAGCACTATTTTTTAATCTGATGTGAAATTGTTGTATCTGTTCAGCTTATAATATAATAGTTATTACACGGAAGATGAACAAAGCACATACAACATACATAACCGGATGGATTTTCTTGATCTGACCTGTGCAGATTTTAATGATGAACCATGCCAGCATACCAAACATAATACCATTTGCGATAGAATAGGTAAGAGGCATGATCAGGAATGCCAGATATCCGCCGACAGCATCTGCTACATCTCCGTCGAAGTTTAATTTCTTAATGGAAGAAGCCATGAAGAAACCAACAACGATCAGTGCAGGAGCAGTAGCGAAGCTTGGGATAGCCAGGAAAATAGGTGACAGGAACAGAGCTACGATAAACATAACGCCTGTTGTCAGGGCGGTAAGACCTGTTTTTCCGCCTTCAGCAACACCGGCACTGGATTCTACGAAACTGGTGATAGTAGAAGTACCCAGCATAGAACCGGCTACAGTACCGACAGCATCTGCCATAAGTACACGACCTACTCTTGGAAGCTCTCCGTTTTCATCCAGAAGATCCGCTTTATCTGCAATACCAATTACAGTTCCGATGGTATCAAACATATCTACAAACAGGAATGAGAATACGATGACAATAAACTGTGAAATATGAGCACCAATCCAGCCGAAATCAAATTTGAAGAATGTAGGAGCAACGGAAGGCGGGATAAAAGAAGATGCACTCAGTGAAGGAATCAGAGAGTAAACCCCAGCCTCCACATCTACAACATACCATCCGGTCAGTTCAGCGATGATACCCAGAACCCATGTAATCAGGATACCCCAAAGGATATATCCTTTAACATTAAAATGGAGCATAATTACGGTAATCAGTACACCAATCAGGCAAAGAGCAACTTCCGGTCTTGCAAAATTACCCAGAGCCAGCAGTGTGGAATCATCATTCACTACGACGCCTGCACCCTGCAGACCGATGAATGCAATAAAAAGACCGATACCTGCGGTAATACCGTATTTCAGGTTTGCCGGGATTGCATTTACAATCGTCTCACGCAGTTTGAAGAATGAAAGAATGATGAAAATGATACCCTCTACCAATACGGCTGCCAGTGCGATTTTCCAGGGGTCATCAATACCCTGAAGATCTCCCAGACATACAGTAAAAGCAAAGTAAGCATTCAGTCCCATACCTGCAGACAGGGCGATTGGGTAATTTGCCCAGAACGCCATGATAAATGTGGCAAGAGCGGAAGCCAGTGCAGTAGCTGTAAATACAGCTCCTGAATCCATACCGGAAGCACTCAGCAGGTTCGGGTTAACAGCGAGTATATACGCCATAGTCAGGAAAGTTGTTATACCGGCCATAATCTCGGTCTTGACTGTGGTGTTATGCTCTTTCAGTTTAAAGAGTTTTTCCATGAGTTTTCCCTCCTCTATAAATTTGTGGAACTCTTTTGTGAATTGTTTTTACATTTTGCATTGTAGCTGATTTTAGTAGCGTTTGTCAACGGATACAGGTTAATTACAGTATAAATACAGGATAAAAAGAGAGCTGAGAAAGTGCCTGTCTTTACAGATTGAAAAAAGGCAGTTATAATGAGAAAAAATATTGGATGCGGCAATATAAAAAGGTCGGTTGCCGGTCATAAAATAACAGAAAGAGGGAAAATCAATGAAATTTACGAAGATGCAGGGGATAGGAAATGACTATGTATATGTCAATTGTTTTCAGGAGACAGTAGAGCATCCGGGCGAAGTGGCAAAACTGGTAAGTGACCGGCACTTTGGAATAGGTTCGGACGGATTGATTTTGATAAAACCATCAGATGTGGCTGATTTTGAGATGGACATGTATAATTCGGACGGATCCCGGGGAGCTATGTGCGGCAATGGAATCCGTTGTGTGGCAAAATATGTATATGATTACGGTCTCACAGAAAAGACATCCATCACAGTCAATACAGCAAGTGGAATCAAATATCTTGATTTGACTATAGAAAATGGAAAGGCAGTTCAGATCCGTGTAAATATGGGAGCACCGATTCTGGAACCATCTAGAATTCCGGTGATTTCAGAAAAAGAGATCGTGATCGATGAGCCGATTCTGGCAGATGGAAAAGAGTATCGGATTACTGCTGTTTCCATGGGAAATCCCCATGCTGTTATTTATATTGAGGATGTGAATGGATTGGATATTGAAAAAATTGGTCCTCAGTTTGAGCATCATCCCATTTTCCCGGATCGTGTGAATACGGAATTTGTAAAAGTGCTGGACAGAAATACCGTAGAGATGCGTGTCTGGGAAAGAGGAGCCGGTGAAACATTGGCCTGTGGAACGGGAGCATGCGCTGTAGCTGTTGCATCCATATTAAATGGGCTTACAGAGGATGAAGTTACTGTGAAGCTTCTGGGAGGAGACTTGAAAATCTACTGGGATCGAAAAGAAAACCTGGTATACATGACAGGTCCGGCTGAAGTAGTATTCGATGGAGAAATCAAACTGCCGGATGTCAAATAGTATACTTTTTGATTCGTGAGATGTGTTTTAAAAAACAAGCAGTCCGTTTTAGAAGCAGGCCGTTCCCCCTCAGCTAATCGCTAACTTCGACATAAGACGCTCCGGATAGCCGTCGCGCCTAAGTCTACGTAAGCGATGGATCTTCAGGCTCACTTATCCCAATGCTTCTAAAACGGACTGCTTGTTTTTTACACGCTTCCTCACGATACAAAATGACACCGATAGCTCTGTTTCTTTTGATTCGTATAGACGATAAAGTAAATGGGCTGATGATGATATATTTTGTCTGCTAATGTCATCGGGGAAAGCGAGCCTGAAGATCCACTGTTTACGTAGACTTAGGCGCGACGGCTATCCGGAGCGTCTTATGTCGAAGTTAACAGTTAGCTAAAGGGGAGCGACCTGACATTGACAGACAGAATATATCATCATCAGCCTCATTACATTTATTGGTCTCGCGAATCAAAAAGTATATTTTTACAATAATGGAATTCCATGTTCTTTCGCGGTCTGTACGGTTTCTTCCGGCCACAGGGAGCAATGGACTTCTCCGATATGTGCTTTTCTCAGATAGAACATACAGATACGGGACTGTCCGATTCCACCGCCAATGGTAAATGGAAGTTCATCATTCAGAATAGCTTTCTGGAACTCCATTTCCGCCCGATCTTCACAGCCGCAGATGGCAAGCTGGCGTTTCAGGGACTCGGCATCTACACGAATTCCCATGGAAGACAGTTCAAGGGCGATATTCAGTACCGGATAATATACAATGATATCCCCATTCAGTTCCCAGTCATCGTAATCCGGAGCACGTCCGTCGTGTTTCTGACCTGAAGTGAGATATTTACCAATCTGCATGATAAATACAGCCCCTTTTTCTTTGACAATTTTATATTCTCTGTCCTTTGGCGTAAGGTCAGGATACATATCTTCCAGTTCCTGGGAAGTGATAAAGAAAATATCCTTCGGCAGGATCTCTTCAATGTAATCATACTGGATGGCCATATATTTTTCCGTTTTCTTCAAAGCGGAGTATACAGTGCGGACCACAGATTTGAGAGTGTCAACATTTCTCTCTTCGCGGGTAATGATTTTTTCCCAGTCCCACTGATCCACATAAATAGAATGGATATTGTCAGTGTCTTCGTCCCGACGGATGGCTACCATATCGGTATAAAGTCCTTCTCCGTGAGAAAATCCATATTTTTTCAGTGCATATCGTTTCCATTTGGCGAGAGAATGGACAATCTCTGCATCTTCCTGATCCGGTGCCTCCTTAATATCAAACTTAACAGGGCGTTCCACACCATTCAGATTGTCATTCAATCCAGAGGTTGGATTGACAAACAAAGGCGCAGATACGCGGAGAAGATTTAATCTCTCAGACAGCGTTTTTTGGAAAAAGTCCTTTACAGTTTTAATTCCAATCTGCGTATCGTGAAGGTTCAAAGCCGGCTGGTAATTTTCGGGAATGATAAAACGTTCCATAATGTGCCTCCTCATTACATTTTTGAATACATTTCCAATGGTACTATTATAGCAGAAAATGATTGAAATACAACTTGAAATTTTGTTACTATTTAGGTGCCGCTATTCCATGAGGTGTTTTCGTGTTTATAACACGAAAATCCCGAGACGTACGGCACGGAGTGAACAGTAACAAATTTTGCAGTATGTGAGCAGAGAGGTAGTTGGATTTATTGAGTTATTGCTGATGAAATTGTGCATTTTCTTGTGATTTGGGCGTATAGCAGACTTACTTTATTGATTTTCTCGCTGAAAAAATATGATTTTGTGTTGGAATATCGACAGATAGAATGCATCGAGATTGAAGAAACAGCGGGAATATGGTAATATAAATTCAGATAATCATTAACAAAAAACAGGGAACGTGGTGTAAAAATATGAGAAATAAAGGGGGAGTAATGGATGCAAAGATGCAGTCTATGTGGCGGAAAAGTGGCAAATGGGCGTTGTCAAAGCTGTGGAATGTATTATAAATCTATGCGGGGACGGTATTATCTGAACGAGAGAAGACCGGAAAGTATGTCCGTCAGATATGAAGATATGCAAGATACGCAATATGCGAAAACAGAAAAGTCAGATACAAAACGCAACAGTGGAGAGACATGGAAAGCAGCATCTGCAAAAAGGCAGGAATCATCGGCTCAAAAACAGCAGACCACATCCGCCAGTACATACCGGACATCTTCAACTGAAAAGACATATGGACAAAAGAAAACAACAGGCAGTCTGTTGATGATTGGAATTTTTATCTTATTTATTCTTTTCGGTTTCCTGAATGAGAGTGGTGTTTTTGATGAGACAACAACGGAAGTGGAAAGTTATGAAAGTTATGATACAGCGGAAGCAGTGGAAGTTCCTGAATTACAGATGGATGTTTATGAAAACATGGTAAGAGAGCTTTCCGAAGAGGGTGAAATTTTTGAAAGTCCGCTGACTTCCGGACAATATACGGTAGGGTGTCAGCTGCCGGAAGGACGATATACGGTAACTGCAGGAGAAGATGCGGAAAATGCATGGTTTTCTGTGGATGATGAGGTAGAGAATTGTTTTTATAACAGTTGGTGGATTTCGGATTATCAAATCGATGAAGGTATGTATGAAATCGAAGATGTAAGGTTGTATCAAGGAGCTGTCCTTACTGTAAACGGAGCAGGAATTCTTGCTTTTAAGACGGAAAATGGACAGACTGAGCAGATGCTGACACCAAAAGAGAATCCGATGACTCAGAAAATTACTGTTACTTCGGAGGAAATTGAGGTTGGTACAGAGATACAACCTGGTGTGTATGATGTACAAGCAGTGAAAAATGAAGGAATTTTGGTGGTTGTGGATGCGGAAGGATATGGGCAGGAGTATTATCTGGATGCAGATGAATGGTATGATCCGTCTGGTTTTCGAAATCTCCTGTTATTGGAAGGGGATAGGGTATCTGTCAGTGAGGAAGGATTTTCGGCTGTCCTGATTCCAAGTGGAACGGTTTATGAATAAAAAGCAATTGGATTTTGCGGTCAGAATCTGTCAAGAAAAATCCAACTGAAATTACTTACAATATTGTTGAGAAAAAGAGAAGGAAATTTTATATTTCTTACTCTTTTCTTTTTATGGAAACAGTGATATACTGGTGCATACAAAATATTGATTTTTTAAAATGGATAATAACTATATATAGTAGTGAGGAGAATAAAAAATGGTATATATTATTAAAAAAGACGGGACACGGGAGGAGTTCAATGCAGAGAAAATTGTCCGTGCTGTCAGCAAATCAGCCGATCGTGTCATGTATAAGTTTACGGATGAAGAGATTGAATTTATCTGCAAATACGCTACGGATCGTGCGGAAGCTTTGAGCCGGGGAAAGAAAGACGGCATCTTGATACAGGATATGCACAATATTGTAGAGGGAGCTCTGGAACAGGTAAATCCTGCTGTGGCAAAAAGTTACCGGGATTATAGAAACTATAAAGTGGATTTTATTCATATGATGGATGAAGTATACACAAAGAGTCAGTCCATCCGGTATATCGGAGACAAAAGCAATGCGAATACGGACAGTGCACTGGTAGCTACCAAGAGAAGTCTGATTTTTAATGAACTGAACAAAGAATTGTACCGTAAGTTTTTCATGAACAGAAATGAACTGCAGGCATGCAAAGACGGATATATTTATATCCATGACCAGTCTGCCCGTTTGGATACCATGAACTGCTGTCTGTTTGATGTGGCTTCTGTGCTGAAAGACGGATTTGAGATGGGTAATGTATGGTATAACGAACCAAAGACACTGGATACTGCTTTTGATGTTATGGGCGACATTATCCTCAGCACAGCAGCACAGCAGTATGGTGGTTTCACGGTTCCCGAAGTGGATAAGATTCTGGCGCCCTATGCCCAGAAAAGCTATAACAAATATTATGAGGAATTTTTGAAATATTCAGATCCGGAATGGAACGGCAGAGAAGAAAAAGCCAGAACTTATGCCTGGGAAAAAGTATGCAGAGACTGTGACCAGGGATGGCAGGGGATTGAGTACAAGCTGAATACGGTTGGTTCCTCCAGGGGAGATTATCCTTTTGTAACGGTAACACTGGGGCTCGGTACCGGAAAATTTGAGAAGATGATTTCTATTTCACTTCTTAATGTGCATCGGGAAGGTCAGGGAAAAGTCGGACATAAAAAACCAGTGCTGTTTCCTAAGATTGTATTTTTGTATGACAAGAGTATTCATGAACCGGGATGCGAGGCGGAGGATGTGTTTGAGGCGGGTGTGGCCTGCTCTGCAAAAACCATGTATCCGGACTGGCTGTCCATGAGCGGAAAGGGATATATTTCCAGCATGTATCAGAAGTATAAAAAAGTTATCAGCCCGATGGGATGCCGTGCCTTCTTAAGTCCGTGGTATGAGCGTGGAGGAATGGAGCCGGCAGATGAGAACGATGTTCCGGTATTTGTGGGAAGATTCAATATCGGGGCAGTCAGTCTTCATCTACCGATGATTCTGGCAAAGTCACGTTCTGAGAACAGGGATTTTTATGAAGTACTTGATTTTTACCTGGAAATGATTCGTGGTCTCCATAAACGTACGTATGATTATCTGGGTGAGATGCGTGCATCTACCAATCCATTGGCATACTGTGAAGGCGGTTTCTATGGCGGACATCTGAAACCTCATGACAAGATCCGCCCGATTTTAAAACCTATGACAGCATCTTTCGGTATTACGGCACTGAATGAGCTGCAGGAACTGTACAATGGCAAGTCTATTGCGGAGGATGGTGAATTTGCTCTTTCTGTACTCCGTTATATTAATGATAAAATTGCAGTATACAAAAAAGAGGACGGAATTTTGTATGCAATTTACGGAACACCGGCAGAGAGCCTTTGCGGACTTCAGGTGGAACAGTTCAGAAAAATGTATGGAATAGTCCGTGGGGTTTCTGACAGACCCTATGTGAGCAACAGTTTCCACTGTCATGTTTCGGAAGATATTTCTCCGATCCAAAAGCAAGATCTGGAAGGAAGATTCTGGGAACTGTGTAACGGCGGAAAGATTCAGTATGTACGATATCCAATTGATTATAACATTCATGCCATCAAAGCGCTGATCCGCAGAGCTATGGATCTTGGATATTATGAAGGGGTAAATCTTTCTCTTGCATATTGCGATGATTGTGGTCATCAGGAACTGGAGATGGACGTGTGCCCGGTATGTGGATCCAGAAATCTGACCAAGATTGACAGAATGAACGGATATCTTTCCTATAGTCGTGTTCACGGTGATACACGATTGAATGATGCCAAGATGGCGGAGATCGCGGACAGAAAATCTATGTAATATTCCCGGGAGTTTGTCATGAGTAAAAAGAAAAAACCAAAAATGGAGTATCGATATTACGAGATTCCCGCCGGCAGTCCTGTATTGGCATTGCTGGGAGAAAAGTGGATACAGAATTATGGAAGAAATATTGATTATCTCCATTTTCATAATCATCTGGAAATCGGATATTGCTATGAGGGAGACGGTACCCTGGTACTGGAGGAAAAAGACAGACATTATCACGGGAATATGTTTTCTGTGATTCCCAAAAACTTTCCCCATACGACGAATTCCAATCATGATAATGTTTGCAAATGGGAATACCTTTTTATAGACGCGGATGGATTTTTGTCAGAAGTCTACCGGGATAATCCACATATGGGAGCCCGGATTATTCGACGGGTCAATCAGACAGCTTTGTTTTTTCGGGAAGAGGAACAACCGGAGATGGCCGCTTTAATTCATCTGATTTTGGAGACGATGCGCAGTCAGAAACCTTTTTATTTGGAGGAAGTGAAAGGATTCACGCTGGCACTTATGGTCGAAATTGCCCGATGCAATAAGCCGGAGGATGAAAAACAGGAGATCAGAGAAGGGAATAGAGCGATTATCTCGCCGGCGTTGGATTATATCAGCGAGTGTTTCGAGAGACAGATTAGAATTGAAGAACTGGCGGATTTCTGTCATATCAGCGAGACACACTTTCGCAGGGTATTTACAGAGTGCATGGATATGACACCGGTGGAGTACATCAATTGGGTAAGAGTCAGGACGGCATGTGATGAACTGAAAAGAACAGATGATTCCATTGGGACGATTGCGGCAAGAACTGGATTCACCACCTTGTCAACATTTAACAGGAATTTCCGGCGACTTATGGGCGTTTCGCCACAACAATGGCGAAAGAATCCAGAACACTTTGAGCGAAAATTGTTGAATTATGATATAAAAACCCAGGAGGGATGGTGAAAATGCCATCTCTCCTTTTAAAATGGTCGATTGTGCATAAAATAGAGTTGAATATGACAACAAATCATACACTCCTGTTGATATAATATGTATATATTGGTTCACAAAAAATATAAAAAATGTACATAATTACCAAATGAAGAAAAAGTGATTATGACAAAATTTATAAAAAGGTGGACAAAAAAACAATAATTTAGGAGGGTATGTAACATGAAAAGAAAAGTAATTTCTGTATTATTAGCATCTGCAATGGTATTTTCTATGGCAGCCTGCGGCTCCAGCGGAAGTGATGCAAGCAGTGATGCAGCAGGAGACGGAGCAGCAACAGATGAAGCAGGAGATGCAGCAGATGACGGAACTGAGGTAGTTGAAGGAAGCGCAGGAGATGACAACACTCTGACTGTTTGGACATGGGATCCGAATTTCAACATTTACGCAATCGACAAAGCAGCTGAAATCTATGCAAAAGATCATGAAGGATTCAAAGTAGAAGTAAGCGAGATTCAGTCTGATGATATCGAGTCCAGAATCACAACAGCTGTTAATGCAGGTGATCTGAGCACTCTGCCTGACATCTTCCTGATGCAGGATAACTCTTTCCAGAAATATGTAAGCTTCTATCCGGATGTTTTCACAGATTTGACAGACAGCGGAATTGATTTCTCACAGTTCTCTTCCGCAAAAGTAGCTTACTCTACAGTAGAGGGCAAGAATTATGGTATTCCGTTTGACAATGGTGCTGTTGTTAACTGTATCCGTACCGATATTCTGGAAGAAGCAGGATATACAATTGACGACTTTACAGACATTACATGGTCTGATTATATGGAAAAAGCAAAAGTCGTTCTGGAAAAGACAGGTGTTCCGATGCTGACAGCACAGGCAGGTTCTCCTGACCAGGTTATGATGATGCTGCAGTCCTGTGGAGCTTCTCTGTTTAATGAAGATGGTTCTGCAAATATTGTTGGAAATGAAGCTCTGAAAGAAATCATCGAAGACTATGCACAGATGGTTGCAGATGGAACTTTGGTAGAGGTAACAGACTGGGATCAGTACATTTCTTCTCTGAACAGCGGAACAGCAGCAAGTGCTATGAACGGATGCTGGATCATGGCTTCTGTACAGATGGCTGAAGACCAGGCAGGCAAATGGGGAATGACTAATATGCCGAAACTGGACAAAGCTGCAAATGCTACAAACTACTCCAATAACGGTGGTTCTTCCTGGGCAATTTCTTCTAACTGCCAGAACGTTGACCTTGCTGTAGATTTCATGAATGCTACATTTGCAGGAAGCAACGAACTGTATGATGATATTATCTCCAAAGGCGCTCTGGCAACATGGGCACCGGCTGGAGAATCAGAAGTTTATCAGCAGCCGGTTGATTTCTATGGCGGAGATGCTGTATATGCTAAGATCGTAGACTTTGCTACAAAGACTCCTTCCAACGCTACAGGTCCATTCTACTATGATGCTCGTGATGCTGTAGGTGCTGCTCTTTCCAATATTACGCAGACAGGTGCAGATATTGATTCTGAAATTCAGACAGCACAGGAAACACTGGAATTCAGTATGGGAGCTTAATCAGTTCGCAGTTAACTGACAAATAAATAATAGGTAAGAAAAGGTCTGTTGCTGCTTGGACAAGCAGCAGACAGACCTTTTTAGATGAAAAAAGGAAAAGGAGGGACGCATTTCTATGAGCAGTCAGAAGAAAAAAGGTATGACACTTGAGAAAAAACATAATCTGACAGGCTGGGCATTTCTGACACCGGCAGTGTTGTTGATCTGTCTTTGCAGCTTTTATCCAATGATTCAGGCATTTATCCTGTCATTAAAGACAGGTCTGGGCGTGAACCTGAAGTTTGGAGGCTTTACAAACTATGCACGTATTTTAAAGGATCCTACATTTAGAGGAACATTATTTAACACATTTTTCTATCTGATTATTCAGGTACCGATCATGCTGGTACTGGCACTGGCACTGGCTTCTATGCTGAATAACAAAGATTTGAGATTTAAGGGTATTTTCCGTACCTGTATTTTCCTGCCATGTGCCACTTCATTGGTGTCCTATTCCATGATTTTCCGTTCCATGTTTGCAAATGATGGGTTTATCAATACAGTTCTTCGTGGATTCGGTCTGAGTCCGATTATGTGGTTTGCCAATGCATGGACCGCACGTGCAGTTATCATTATCGCTCTGGTATGGAGATGGACCGGTTACAATATGGTATTTTATCTGTCCGGACTGCAGAATATCGAGTATTCTGTATATGAGGCGGCAAAGATTGACGGTGCAAGCCCAATACAGACATTCTTCAAGATTACAGTACCGTTGCTGAAGCCTACCATTCTTTTGACAACGATTACTTCAACAAATGGTACCCTTCAGTTGTTTGATGAATCCCTGAACCTGACCAACGGTGGTCCTGGTAAATCAACTATGACAATGTCCCATTATATTTATAATACATCTTTTGTGCAGAGCCCGAACTTCGGATATGCTGCAGCGATGTCTATTATAATCCTGGTTATGGTGGCCATTCTGGCACTGCTTCAGATGAAAGTAGGTGATGAACGATGATGAGTAAAGGTAAAAAGATATTTCAGTATGCATTTTTGACAATTGTATCATTGCTCTCCGTGTTCCCGCTGTATTATATGGCGTGTGCAGCTACCAATAAAAGTGTAGATGTATCCAGAGGAAGAATGATTCCGGGAACTTATCTGATAGAAAACTTCAAAGCACTGATTGCCAACCAGAATCTTGGACTGGCACTGTGGAATTCTTTCCGGAATGCAGCGGTACTTACGTTCTTCTGTCTCCTGGTATGTTCCATCGCAGGATATGGCTTTGAGATTTATCATGACAAAGGAAAAGATGCGGTATTTGCAGTATTGCTGACAGCTATGATGATTCCGTTTGCGGCAATCATGATTCCTATGTTCCGTATGTTTTCATCCTTAAAACTGGTAAATACCATGGTAGCGTTCATGCTTCCGTCCATATCAACACCGTTTATGATCATGATGTTTAGACAGGCATCCCGGTCATTTCCGCATGATATCATTGAAGCAGCCCGTATTGACGGTCTTAGTGAGATTGGAATATTCTTCCGCATGTTTGTGCCGACAATGAAATCTACCTATGCGGCAGCTATTATCATCACATTTATGAACGCATGGAATAACTACCTGTGGCCGAAAGTAATTTTGCAGAATAATGAATCCATCACCATGCCGATGCTGGTTGCCAACCTGCTTGGTGGATATAAAGTAGACTATGGTATGCTGATGCTGGGTGTATTCATCTGTACGATACCTACAGCAATCATTTTCTTCTGCTTCCAGAGGAGCTTTACAGAAGGTATTACTGGTGCTGTCAAATAGAATATGATATAATGATAAGTAAATTTAGGCGGATATTTGATGTGGAATATCCGCCTGTTTTTTCAGGAGGGCAAAGATAAAATGAAAACATTTAATTATGATCTTGTAAAAGACCCCACGTATTTTTGTGATAATCGAGTGGCAGCTCATTCCGATCACAAATACTATGAAACAAAGGAAAAAATGGAACAGGATGTGGATGATTTCCGCTTTAGTCTGAATGGTCTGTGGAAATTTCATTACGCAAAAAATTATGCAAGTACAATCCTTGGATTTGAAAGAGAGGAATATTGCTGTAAATCATGGGATGATATTCGTGTGCCGGCTCATATCCAGATGGAAGGATATGATATTCCGCAGTATGCTAATGTGCAGTACCCGTGGGAAGGACGGGAGGAAGCAGAACCGGGTGAGATTCCGGTACGTTTTAATCCGGTAGCCAGCTATGTAAAATATTTTGAGGTTCCGGAGCAGATGAAAGGAAAAAGAGTTTTTGTTTCTTTCCAGGGAGCTGAGAGTGGAATTGCCCTGTGGCTGAACGGGACTTTTGTTGGATATAGTGAGGATACCTTTACTCCTTCAGAATTTGAGCTTACTCCATATCTGAAAGAGGGAGAAAATAAACTGGCAGCGCAGGTGTTCAAATGGACAAGCAGCAGCTGGTGTGAAGATCAGGATTTCTATCGCTTTTCTGGAATTTATCGTGATGTTTATCTTTATGCGATTCCGGAAGTACATGTATCGGATGTGAAGATTCAGACACTTCTGGACGACACATTTACCAAAGCAGATTTGACGGTTGATCTGAAAGTGACGGCAGCAGGAAAAGTTCGTATTACTCTTTCAAAAGACGGACAGGAAGTACAGAAATTGGAAGGTGGATTGGAAGAAAAGTCCGGTTATGTTATGAAAGTGGAGAAACCGGAACTTTGGAGCGCAGAGTCACCGGTGTTGTATGATCTGCTTATTGAAGTCATGGATGAAAATGGTGCAGTGAGTGAAGTGATTCCGCAGCGTGTAGGTTTCCGACGGTTTGAGATGAAAGACAGCATCATGATGCTGAACGGAAAGAGGATCGTATTCAAAGGTGTGAATCGTCATGAATTTAGTTCTGTAACCGGAAGAAATGTATCCAGAGAAGAATTGATCAAAGATCTGGTGACCATGAAACGGAATAATATCAATGCGATCCGTACCTGTCATTATCCGGATGCGGTGGGAATCTACGAGCTTTGCGACGAATATGGTATTTATATGATTGCTGAGTGTAATATGGAATCTCATGGAAGCTGGGATATTAGTGCAGAACAAACCGGAGATTTCTCAGGTGTCGTTCCCTGTGACCAACCGGACTGGATGGATATGATGCTTGACCGTGTAAATTCCATGTATCAGAGAGATAAAAATCATCCGGCAATCCTGATCTGGTCCTGTGGTAATGAATCCTTTGGTGGTAAGGTAATCTATGAGATGTCTCAGCTGTACCGTAAGATGGATCCGACCCGTCTGGTGCATTATGAAGGTCTGTTCCATGACCGCAGATACAATGATACCAGTGATATGGAAAGTCAGATGTATCCATCGGTTGAGTCAATTAAAGAATTTCTGGCAAAAGACAGAAGTAAACCGTTCATTTGTTGTGAATATACGCATGCTATGGGAAATTCCTGCGGAGCAATGCACAAATATACAGATCTGACAGATACGGAACCACTGTATCAGGGCGGCTTTATCTGGGATTATATTGACCAGTCTATTTATAAAAAAGATCGTTACGGAAAAGAATTCCAGGCATATGGCGGTGATTTTGGCGAGCGTCCTACGGATTATAATTTCAGCGGAAATGGTATTGCATATGGCGGTGAACGTGACGAATCCCCGAAGATGCAGGAAGTAAAATTCAATTATCAGAATATCACTGCAGAAGTAGAAAAAGATAAAGTAAGAGTAATCAATAAAAACCTGTTTGTAAATACAGACACCTTTGACTGTGTGGTTACACTGGAAAAAGAAGGGAAATTACTGAAAAGGGTATCTATGGAAACACATGTGGCGCCTTTGTCAGAGGAAACATATGAGCTTCCGATTCCGGTTCAGACGATTCCGGGTGAGTATGCAGTTACGGTTTCTTTCCTTCTGAAAGCAGACACTGTATGGGCAAACCGGGGACATGAGGTGGCTTTCGGACAGGGTGTCTATAAAGTGGAAGCACCGAAAAAGGCTGCAAAACCGGCAAAATTTGAAGTAATCAATTCTGGTCATAACTTTGGTGTACGTGGTGAAAACTTTGATGTTATGTTCTCATATCTGAACGGCGGTCTGGTTTCTTACAGATTTGGCGGCGTGGAGATGATTGAGATGATTCCAAGGCCAAATTTCTGGAGAGCTCCTACGGACAATGACTGTGGCAATCTGATGCCAATGCGTTATGCACAGTGGAAAGTTGCTTCTATGTATGTATCCCACAAATATCCGGCGGATGGCCCATATCCGGAAATGAAATTACCGCAGATTCAGGTAAATGAAGACTGTGCAGCGATTACCTTTACCTATGTAATGCCGACGACTCCGGTTAGTGAATGTCAGCTGACCTATCAGGTGTACGGAGATGGAAGTATTCGGACAACTTTGTCCTACGATCCGGTGAAGGAACTGGGAGATATGCCGGAATTCGGTGTTATGTTTAAGTTCAATGCGGACTACAACAATGTGACATGGTATGGCATGGGACCGGAAGAAACCTATGTAGATCGCTGTAAAGGTGCAAAACTTGGCGTTTATAAAAACAAAGTGGAAGATAATGTGGCAAAATATCTGGTTCCGCAGGAATGTGGAAATAAAGTAGGTGTGCGCTGGGCATCTGTTACAGACCGGAAAGGCCGCGGCATGATGTTCATGGGGGATCAGATGGAATTTTCTGCACTTCCGTATACACCTCATGAGATGGAAAATGCAATGCATCCGTATGAACTTCCGCAGGTACATTATACGGTTGTACGTGTTTCTGCACAGCAGATGGGTATTGCCGGGGATGACAGCTGGGGAGCTAAAACTCATCCGGAATATTTACTGAATACAGACGGAGAGATGGAATTTACTTTCACATTTAAAGGAATTTAGGAGGAAGTAAAATGGCTAGAGAAGTGAATTTTGGGAAAATGCTGCATGGCGGCGATTACAATCCGGAACAGTGGCTGCACAGCCCCGAGATTCTGGAAAAAGATATCGAGTATTTTAAAAAGGCAAAAATTAACGAAGTTTCCCTTGGTATATTTTCCTGGGCGATGCTTGAACCGGAAGAAGGGGAATTCCATTTTGAATGGATGGAAAAGATTATTGATCGGCTGTATGAAAATGGGATCTTCACTATCCTTGCCACCCCTTCAGGTGCCCGTCCCAAGTGGATGGCAGATAAATATCCAGAGGTGCTCAGAGTAGATTCGACAGGTCACAGAGCATTTTTTGGAGGACGTCACAATCATTGTTATACTTCTCCGGTGTATCGTGAAAAGGTCAGAATCATGAATAAAAGTCTGGCGGAGAAGTTTGGAGATCATCCGGGAGTGATTGCATGGCATATTTCCAATGAATATGGAGGAGAGTGTCATTGCCCTCTGTGCCAGGCAGCATTTCGTGATTGGTTGAAGGAGAAATATCAGGATATCGATAAGTTGAATCGTGCATGGGCGACTACATTCTGGAGCCACATTTATAACAGCTTTGACCAGATTGAGGCACCTTCGCAGAGAGGAGAAAGTGCGGTTCATGGACTGAATCTTGACTGGAAGCGTTTTGTGACATATCAGACCGGTGAGTTTATCAGACATGAGATACAGGCTATCCGTGATGGCGGTTCAGATAAACCGACGACCATCAATATGATGTACGACTTCCGGGGATTGAATTATCACAAATTTGCTGATATTATTGATATAGTGTCATGGGATAATTACCCACAGTGGCATAAGAAACAGGAATATCTGACAGCAATGGATGATGGAATGCAGCATGATATTATGCGAACGATTCAAAAGAAGCCCTTCCTTTTGATGGAAAACTGTCCGTCTGCTACCAACTGGCAGTCGGTTAGCAAATTGAAGAAGCCGGGAATGCTTCATGCGGCATCTATGCAGGCAATCGCACATGGTGCGGACAGCGTTCTTTATTTCCAGCTTCGCCAGAGTCAGGGCTCATCTGAAAAATTTCATGGTGCTGTGATTGATCACTATGGCAGAGACGACACAAGGGTGTTTAAAGAGGTGACTCAGGTAGGGGAAACACTGGAGAAGCTTCAGGAAGTGACCGGGGCAAAGACAGAATCCAAAGTTGCCGTGGTATTTGACTGGGAGAGCCGCTGGGCGATGGAAGATTCGCAGGGTCCAAGAAATGCGGGACTTTTCTATAAGGAGACTGTTGAAAAATCTTATTATGCATTCCGGAAGCTGGGACTGAATGTGGATATGATCGATATGGAGCAGGATCTGGATGATTATGCGGTTGTTGCAGCGCCGATGTTGTATATGTTCCGGGCAGGTTTTGAAGAAAAAGTCCGCAGATTTGTGGAAAATGGCGGCCGTTTTATTCTGACCTACTGGTCTGGTATTGTGGATGAGACGGATCTGTGTTTCCTGGGCGGTACACCTCACGGACTGATGGACGTGATGGGACTTCGAAGCACAGAAATCGATGGGCTGTATGATGGTGAAAGTAATGTAGGCAATCCGGTACAGGGTAATTCGCTTCACATGGCTACTTCCTACAGATGCACAAATCTCTGTGATCTGGTAAAATCATCTACAGCGGAAGCTTTGATGACTTACGGGGAAGATTTCTATGCAGGAATGCCGGCACTTACCAGAAACAGTTATGGAGCAGGACAGGCATATTATGTATGTGCGGATTTTGAACAGGGATTTTATGATGAACTGTATCGGAAAATTGCAGCTGATGCAGGTGTGAAACGGGTGATCAGTCATATACCGAATGGAGTGGAAGTTACAACACGTAAGACACAGGATGCGGAGTATGTATTTGTACAGAACTTTAACCGCATGCCGGTGGAGATGAAGCTTCCAACAGACAGTTATCAGGTATGGATGGGTAATTATGATGGAACCATTGAACGATTTGGCACGGTGATTTTAAAAAAGTAAAAAGTCGTACTTGAAAGTAAATTGGGAAAGGCGGGAGAAGAACATGATTCAAGAAAGTATTGTAAAACTGGTGCAGTATGGAATGGCAACCGGATTAATCTGTGAGGAAGACAAAAGATATATCACCAATAAGATTCTTGAACTGCTGAAAATGGATGCCATTGATGATGCAGCGTTGCAGCAGATTCTTGATTTTGACGGAAGCGATCAGTCAGTGGTAGGTGAGCTGGAAAGTATTCTTTCTGATATCTGTGATTATGCGTATGAGCAGGGATTGATGGAAGAAAACAGTGTTGGATATCGTGATTTGTTTGATACAAAGGTGATGAGTCTTTTGGTGGATCGCCCCGGCAATGTAATCAAACGTTTCTGGGAAATGTACAAAGAAGATCCGGTAAAAGCGACCGATGCACATTACAAATTCAGCCAGGACACCGATTATATCCGCCGTTACCGTATCGCAAAGGATATGAAATGGGTTGCACCGACAGAGTATGGTGATCTGGATATTACCATCAATCTTTCCAAACCGGAAAAGGATCCGAAGGCAATCGCAGCAGCCAAGCTTGCAAAACAGACTTCTTATCCGAAATGTCTGCTTTGCGTAGAAAACGAAGGTTATGCCGGACGTCTGAACCATCCCGCAAGACAGAATCATAGAATTATTCCGGTAACGATCAATGACAGTCAGTGGGGATTCCAGTATTCTCCGTATGTTTATTATAATGAGCATTGTATCGTATTTAATTCTCAGCATGTGCCGATGAAGATTGAGAGAGCTACCTTTGCAAAATTGTTTGATTTTGTTAAACAGTTCCCACATTACTTTGTGGGTTCCAATGCAGACCTTCCGATCGTTGGCGGATCTATTCTGAGCCATGATCATTTCCAGGGCGGACATTATGAATTTGCCATGGCAAAAGCTCCGATTGAAAAGGAAGTGACGATTCCGGGATATGAAGACATTAATGCAGGAATCGTAAAATGGCCAATGTCTGTTATCCGTATCAGTGGACCGGATACAGACAGACTGATTGATTTGGCAGATAAGATTCTTCTGAAGTGGAGAGGATATACCGATGCGGATGCATTTATCTTCGCTGAGACAGACGGTGAACCACACAATACAATCACACCAATTGCAAGAAAACGTGGAGATATGTTTGAACTGGATCTGGTACTGAGAAACAATATCACAACAGAAGAACATCCTCTTGGAGTATATCATCCGCATGCAGAACTGCACCACATTAAGAAAGAAAACATTGGTCTGATCGAAGTTATGGGTCTTGCAGTTCTTCCGGCTCGTCTGAAAGGAGAAATCGAAGGACTCTGTAAAGCAATCGTAGCCGGTGAGGATCTGCGTGCTGATGAAAATCTGGAAAAACATGCTGACTGGGTGGATGAACTGAAAGAGAAATACACCTTTACTGCTGATAATGTAGAGGATATACTGAAAAAAGAAATCGGTATTGTATTTATGAAAGTTCTGGAGCATGCCGGCGTATACAAATGTACAGAAGAAGGCAGAGCAGCATTTATGAGATTTATTGAAAGTCTGTAAAAGATATAGCTTCACATGAAAGATAGAAAGTAATGAGAACGCTGGAATCTTGTTCGAATCCTGAAAATCGAACAGGATTCCGGCGTTTTTTGTAATGAAGAAAGCCCTCCGGTAGTTGAAGTAAGCTGAAGTATATTTAAAAAGTGTATTTTCCAGGATTGACAGAAGGATATAGTAACGATATAATAATTCACGTTGACTGCCTGATGCGACAAAGAGGTCAATGCAAAAATGTTATATCAGGTTAGTTTATAATTGCATATTGAGCCAATAGAAGATTGCAGGAAAGTAAGCAAAGCTGCTCGCCGAAGGAATAATACTCTCAGGTGTTTCCAAGTAAGGAAACGGGACTGTAATCGGATGGCCCTCTGGAGAATCCCGATAAACGGGTGCCGAAGGTGAAAGTGGAAAATAGTCCGCGAATCTCTCAGGCAAAAGGACAGTGAAGATGCGATAGAAAAAGGCAGCAGAGAAGTTTTTCTGCGTTTTTTGCGAATGCATATTCGGGATTCAGATAGTTATCTGGATCTTTTTTTATGCATAAGTCCAGGCGCAAAGCATAAACAGAATGCATGCTGGCATACAATTCTGTTTATGCTTGAGTGACGACAACAGGTATGAGCGGTAAGATCGAGAAGAAAGCTCAATATGCGGGGAAAATACGTAGAAAAAAGAGGAAAGAAAAATGGAGTACGTTGTTAAAGTGGTGGAATATGTAAACACATTTCTGTGGGACTATGCGCTTTTGATTTTGTTGTTGGGTGCCGGCATCGTTTTCACATGCAGTCTCAGATTTATCCAGGTACGCAAATTTAAAAAAGGAATGAAAAAGCTATTTGGAGAGTTTTCACTTCATGGCAAAAACGGTGAAAATGGTCTTAGTTCCTTCCAGGCTCTGACAACTGCGATTGCAGCACAGGTAGGTACAGGTAATATTGCAGGCGCAGCTACAGCCCTGGCATCCGGCGGTCCCGGAGCTATTTTTTGGATGTGGGTAAGTGCATTTTTTGGTATGGCAACTATTTATGCGGAAGCGGTGATGGCACAGCACACCAGAAAAACAGAAAATGGAGCTATTGTAGGCGGACCGGTGTATTATATCAAATATATTTTTAAAGGAAAATTCGGAAGTTTTTTGGCTGGATTTTTCTCCGTTGCTATTATACTTGCGTTGGGATTTATGGGGAATATGGTACAGTCCAATTCCATAGGCGCAGCATTCAGCAATGCATTTCACGTAAATCCTCTGCTTGTGGGAATTTGTGTAGCGATTGTGGCGGGTGTTATTTTTATTGGAGGAATTAAACGAATTGCTCGTGTGACAGAAAAAATAGTACCATTGATGGCATTTTTATATATTGTTGGATGTCTGATTATTCTTTGTATGAGACTTCCGGCAGTAGGAGGCGCATTGAAATCTATCTTCGTGGGCGCATTTTCACCTCAATCGGTGGCAGGTGGTGTTCTGGGTGTGACCGTTCAGAAAGCAATGCGTTATGGCGTTGCCAGAGGACTTTTCTCCAATGAAGCAGGTATGGGTTCTACACCCCATGCGCATGCAACGGCTGACGTGAAAGATCCATGTGATCAGGGTATTATTGCTATGATGGGTGTGTTTATTGACACTTTTATTATTCTTACTCTGACAGCACTTGTAATTCTTTCTACGGGAGTTCTTGGTAATGGAATGACCGGGGCAGAATTGGCGCAGAGCGCCTTTAATGTGGGATTTGGATCTTTTGGAAAAGTGTTTATTGCGGTTTGTATGCTGTTTTTTGCATTTACCACTATCGTGGGCTGGTACTATTTTGGCGAGGTAAATGTGCGTCATCTATTTGGTGAAAAAGCTATAAAATTGTATGGCGTTCTGGTGGTGATCTGTGTTGTGATCGGATCCGCTATGAAGGTAGAACTTGTTTGGAATATGTCTGATATGTTCAATGGATTGATGGTTCTCCCGAACCTGATTGCACTGCTGGCTTGTATTAAAGTGGTGCTTAAGATAACAAAAGATTATGAAGATAAGAATAAGTAATACATAGTAGAAGGGGCTGATCAGTTTGAACAGCCCCTTCTACTATCGTGTGATATTTTTCAGCCATCCGTATTTTTTATAATGTCTGTAGACGAAAGGAATTTTAAAAAATTCATCTGCACTCAGGAAAATATAGACTAACATTGGGGACAGTTTCAGGTAGAATGCCAGAAAAAAGCCAATTGGAATGATCCAGCACCACAGGGTGAACAAGTCACACAAAAAACCGAATTTTGAATCTCCGCCGGCCCGGAACACGGAGCTGATCCATGTGCTGTTCAAAGCAATACCGATGACATAGTAGGCATTGATAAACAGCATGAAGTTTAGATAGTGGATTGCGCGTTCGCTTAAGTGTCCCATGGTCAAAAACAAGGGGCGGAACAGTAGGATCAAGATTCCACCGAATATACCGAAGCATAAGCCGAGTCGAAGAAAACGTTTGGCGTATTCTTTTGCCAGAGCAAGCTGGTTTTCTCCCAGGGTTCGTCCCAGAATGATAGCACATCCGTTGGCTATACCAAAGCAGAGGACGGTTCCCCAGTTCCTGGCGACAACGGCAATGGCATTCGCAGCCACTATGTCGGAACCGAGATGCCCGAGGATAACGGAATACATGGACCATCCGACACTCGCAACTACATCGTTTGCCAGTGCCGGGATGGAGTATTTCATAAAGTCGAGAAACAAAGTTCGGTTCCGTGCCCAGAGGTAGGAAATGTGGATTTTAACCAGTTTGTTGCGCAGCGAATCTATGAGACAGATGATAAGCTCTGTCAGACGTGCGATACAGGTGGCGATGGCAACGCCGGTCAGCCCCATTTTCGGGAAAAATCCGATTCCAAAGATAAAGCACGCATTCAGAGCAACATTCAGGAACAGGCTGGTGGATAAAACAGCAGTGCTGAGACGAACTCGTTCCACACAACGTTGTATGCACAGATACATCTGTGTGATTGCTGAAAAAATATAGGTTAAACTGATGATTTGTAAGTATTTTATGCCTGCATCAATGACTTCGGGATCACTGGTATAGAACTGCATGACGGATTCTGAAAAAAAGCAGGCAGCCACGGCGAAAATCAAAGAAAAAGTCAATGCAATTCGAAGAGCAATGCCCAGTATTTTTTCAATAGTGACGAGATCACGCTTTCCCCAGTATTGAGCAGCCAGAATGGCGGAACCGGATGAAATTCCGTAAAAAATAAAGCTCAGAATATTGTAGGGTTGATTTGCCAGTGAGGATGCGGACAAAGAAACCTGATCCACATAGCTCAGCATAATGATATCTACGGAATTAACCAGTGTGTTGACCAGATTTTGAATCATGATCGGAAGTACAATGGCAAATACCATTTTGTAAAAAGTTTTATCGATAGAAAATATCTTCTGTTTTAAAGTGGTCAAAATAATCTCCAGTTTTTTTACATAAAGCAGGACAACTGTGACCAGAAAGGAGTCACAGCTGTCCTGTTTTATAACTTTTTATTTCACGACATGTTCTTTGTATTTTGTGTGAGTAGTGGATTAGAACAGACCAGTGATCTTTCCGTTCTCGTCTACATCGATCTTCTCAGCAGCCGGTACTTTTGGCAGTCCAGGCATGGTCATAATCTCACCTGTCAGAGCTACGATAAAGCCTGCACCTGCGG
>SFQZ01000126.1 GCA_004562915.1 bacterium | reverse complement strand
TTTATGCAGGAACTGGAAGATATCTGCAAAAATTCGAGAATATTAGAATCCCATAAATATATGCAGCACGGAGATACCAGTGTTTTCCGCCACAGTGTGTCGGTGGCGTATTACAGCTATTATCTCGCGTTAAAGCTGCATGCACCGGTGAATGAAACTTCCCTGATACGTGGGGCACTGCTTCATGATTATTTTTTGTATGACTGGCATGAAAAAGATGATTCACATAAGTGGCATGGATTTCATCATGCAGAAAAAGCATTGTATAATGCGATGGAAGATTTTAATCTGAATGAGGTGGAACAGGATATGATCCGTTGCCATATGTTTCCGCTCAATCCAAGACCTCCAAAATATATGGAGGGTTGGATCATTTGCTACGCAGATAAAGTATGTTCCGGCATTGAGACGGTAAAAGGAATGAAACTTCCAGCCATATTTTTTAAAATGCTTGCACCGCATTTATAGAAATGGCATAATCAAAAGGAACAAATCCGCGGAAGGAATGACAAAAGACAATGACAAAAGCAGAACTTAAAGAACTGGTGGAAAACGGACCGGTTATTTTGGATGGAGCGACAGGAACAAATTTGCAGAAAGCAGGCATGCCGGTTGGGGTGTGTCCGGAACAGTGGATTCTTGAAAATCCTGATATTATGATAAAGTTACAGGAAGATTATGTGGCGGCTGGAACCAATATTTTGTATGCGCCAACGTTCACAGCAAACCGTATTAAATTAGAAGAGTATGGACTTGCAGATAAATTAGAAGAAATGAACCGGGAACTGATTGCCTTATCCAAAAAAGCGGCGCAGGGAAAAGCGCTGGTAGCAGCGGATATGACGATGACCGGACAACAGTTATATCCGATTGGCGAACTGATGTTTGAAGATCTTGTGGATGTCTACAAAGAACAGGCAAATGTGGTTGCGGATGCAGGTGCTGATCTCTTTGTAGTAGAGACCATGATGAGCCTTCAGGAATGCAGGGCAGCAGTCATTGCAATCAGGGAAGTATGTGATCTGCCGATTATGGTATCACTCACATATAACCCGGATGGAAGAACCCTTTATGGAACAGACCCAGCGACGGCGACAGTTGTGCTGCAGAGCCTTGGAGCAGATGTGATTGGAATCAACTGTTCGACAGGACCGGAGGATATGATTGAGCCGGTTGAAAAAATGGTGGAGTATGCCACAATTCCAATTCTTGCAAAGCCAAATGCAGGGCTGCCGGAACTGGAGAATGGTGTGACAGTCTACAAGACGGGACCAGAGGAGTTTGCTTCCTGTGGAAAAAAACTGGTGGAAGCTGGTGCATCCATTATTGGAGGCTGCTGTGGTACAACACCAGAACATATCCGTGCATTGAAAGAAGCAGTGAAGGATATGCCGGTGCATAAACCTTTGACGCAAAAAAGAAGAATTCTGACTTCTGAACGTAAACTGGTGGAAATTACATTGGATGGTAATTTTATGGTGATCGGTGAGCGCATCAATCCGACCGGTAAGAAAAAACTTCAGGCAGAACTGCGGGAGGGCAGCCTTAACATGGTGCGTCAGATGGCGTTAGACCAGGAAGAAAACGGTGCTGCGATTCTTGATGTTAATATGGGAATGAACGGAATTGATGAGAAAGAAATGATGATCAACACGGTTTACGAAGTGACTTCTACGGTTGATTGTCCGCTGTGCATTGATTCCAGCCATGTAGATATTATTGAGGCGGCACTCCGTATTTATCCGGGACGCGCCCTGATCAATTCTATTTCTATGGAAAAAGAAAAAATGGATAAACTTCTTCCGATTGCAAAAAAATACGGTGCAATGTTTATTTTGCTCCCATTGTCTGATGCAGGGCTTCCGAACGATTCAGAGGAAAAACACGCGATCATCCGTACTGTCATGGAGAAAGCAATCGGGATTGGAATGAACAAAGAGGATATTATTGTAGACGGACTGGTTGCAACGATCGGAGCAAATCCAAGAGCTGCCGTAGAGTGCTACGAAACATTTTCTTATTGCAAAAATGAACTTGAACTTCCAACGGCCTGTGGACTTTCCAATATTTCTTTTGGTCTGCCGGAGCGGAGTTATGTGAATACGGCATTCCTTACGATGGCGATCGCACATGGGCTTACAATGGCAATCGCCAATCCGTCGCAGGAATTGTTGATGAATGCTGCATTTGCATCGGATCTGCTTCTTGCGAGAGAAGAGAGTGATATCCGTTATATTGAGCGTATGAACATGCTTGCTGAAAAGTATGCAGGGCAGGAGCGTGTACTTGTCCCTGTAAAAAAAGCGGCAGCGGATGTTCAGACAAAGCCTGAATCCCAGGAAGGCAGAAGTGCAATTTTTGAGGCTGTTTTAAAAGGAAATAAGGGTGGTATTTTAGAAGAGGTGAAAAAGGCACTTGCTGACGGAGAAAAACCGGATGAGATCATCAATCATCATTTGATTCCGGCTATTAATGAAGTTGGCGTGCTGTTTGACAAGCAGAAATATTTCCTGCCACAGCTGATCTCCTCTGCCAACACAATGAAGATGGCGATCGAATATGTAGAGCCAATGCTGGAACGGAATGATGCAGAGCAAAAAGCGACAATTGTAGTTGCAACAGTAGAAGGAGATATTCACGATATCGGAAAAAACCTGGTTGTTCTTATGTTGAAAAACTATGGCTACAATGTGATCGACCTTGGAAAAGATGTTCCGGCTTCGCTGATCGTTGAGACTGCTTTAAAAGAACATGCAAAAGTAATTGGTCTGTCAGCCCTTATGACAACAACGATGATGCGCATGAAAGATGTTGTGGAATTAGCAAAAGAAAAGGGATGCGACAGCAAGATCGTTATTGGTGGCGCGGCGATCAATGAAAGTTTTGCAGACGAGATCGGAGCGGACGGATACTCGAAAGATGCTGCAGACTGCGTAAAACTGGTGGATCGACTGTTGGAAGAATAGCAGATGAAAAAGCTGATAATAAAAAAATTGCAGAAACACAAAAATAAGTGTTGACTTTTTTATATAATTCATTATATAATGGCAAAGCGAGTTGCGCGAGCGACTCGCAAACATATGGGATCTTAGCTCAGCTGGGAGAGCATCTGCCTTACAAGCAGAGGGTCATAGGTTCGAGCCCTATAGGTCCCATTTCTACAGAAGACAATGACAGGACGTTATTGGTCGGAGTGGAAAATGTGTAGCGCATCTTCGATGCCGGTGCACACATCACTGCGTGATGGCGCAGAAAAAAATATTGAATATGGCGAGATAGCTCAGTTGGCTAGAGCACATGGTTCATACCCATGGTGTCGAGGGTTCGACTCCCCCTCTCGCTACTTTGGATGAATATCCATCCTATGGGATCTTAGCTCAGCTGGGAGAGCATCTGCCTTACAAGCAGAGGGTCATAGGTTCGAGCCCTATAGGTCCCATTTTCCACAGAAAAATATTGAATATGGCGAGATAGCTCAGTTGGCTAGAGCACATGGTTCATACCCATGGTGTCGAGGGTTCGACTCCCCCTCTCGCTATTAACAAAAAGCTTCGAGATTTTCTCGAAGCTTTTTTCTACCTATTGACATTTTTTCTCTTATTGTTACAATAAAGTTAGTTGATAATAACTAACAAAATACATACATTATGAATAGAATACGAAATTGTAAAATTGATTGAGGACATAAAGAAAATAACTGAAATAAAGTTTGCAATTACTTATTAATAATAAGAGAGGAAGGTGTCTTATGAATTTGTCAGTATTTTATGGAATCTTAATTCCGTTTCTGGGTACATCATTTGGTGCAGCGTGTGTATTTTTTATGAAAAATGATATGAGTGAGCGGCTGTCCCGGATTCTTACCGGATTTGCAGCAGGTGTTATGGTGGCAGCGTCCATCTGGAGTTTACTGATTCCGGCAATGGATCAGTTAGAAGAGATGGGAAAGTTTGCGTTTATTCCGGCAGTTGCAGGATTTTGGGGAGGTATTCTGTTTCTGCTGTTGTTAGATCACATCATCCCACATTTACACAGGTACAGTGTCAGCACAGAGGGACCAAAGAGCAGATTGCAGAGAACTACCATGATGGTGCTGGCCGTCACGCTGCATAATATTCCGGAAGGAATGGCAGTCGGGGTTGTGTATGCAGGATATCTGGCTGGAAATGCAAAAATCACAGTGACGGCAGCTATGGCATTGTCAATAGGGATCGCAATCCAGAACTTCCCGGAGGGGGCGATTATTTCCATGCCGCTCAGGGCAGAAGGGATGAAAGTGTCAAAGGCTTTTGCAGGCGGTGTGCTTTCGGGGATTGTGGAGCCGGCCGGTGCAATGCTCACAATCCTTGCAGCAGGATATATTGTCCCGGCTCTGCCTTATCTGTTAAGCTTTGCAGCCGGAGCGATGATCTATGTGGTTGTGGAGGAACTGATCCCGGAAATGTCCCAGGGGGAACATTCCGACCTTGGAACGATCTTTTTTGCAGTGGGATTTACGGTGATGATGTCGCTGGATGTTGCTCTTGGGTAAAAATAACAGAATAGAGACAGTGAAAAAGAAATTCCTTTCCAGATGTGAAAGGAGTTTCTTTTTTTATACAAATATATCCTGGACATACCAGTGAAAAAACATTGTGTATTTTTTAACAAAATTCGGCAAAAACGTTGACAATACTGCTTTTACAATGTATGTTATAGATAGAATGTTTAATAATTAACAATCTGGTTGTACCAGAGAACGGATATCAGAAGCCTGACATGGAAACCTGGGTCAATCAGAAACAAGAGGAAGGGAAAGAGGGAACATAAGTGAAAGACTTTAAAGTAATTGAAGTAAAACGAAGCATTTTTGAAGACAATAATGCGGATGCTGACAGATTACGCGCAGAGTTGAAGTCAGAGGGGACATTTTTGTTGAATCTTATGTCTTCTCCAGGAGCTGGAAAGACAACAACTTTAAAACGTACCATCTCTATGTTAAAGGATGAGATGAAGATTGGTGTTATGGAAGCAGATATTGACTCTGATGTGGACGCACAGGCAATCAGCGAGACCGGTGTACGTGCCATCCAGATCCATACAGGTGGAATGTGCCATCTGGATGCGGATATGACAAGACAGGGAATCCATGAGTTTGGAACAAAGGATCTTGACTTTGTCGTTCTTGAGAACGTAGGCAATCTGGTCTGTCCGGCAGAGTTTGATACCGGAAGTACGAAGAATGCGATGATTCTTTCCGTGCCGGAAGGGGACGATAAACCATTAAAATATCCATTAATGTTTTCTATCTGTGATGTAGTTCTCATTAACAAATGTGATACATTAAGTGTTTTTGATGATTTCAGCAAAGAGGCTGTGAAAGAACGTATCTTAAAATTAAATCCAAATGCAAAGATTTTCTTTGTCTCAGCGAAGACAGGAGAAGGTTTTGACGAGTGGGCGGACTGGATCCGCACCGAGATTTCTGAATATCAGAAATAAGTGAAAGCAGAATAAAAAATTTTTTACAGGAGCTGGCAGAATGACCGGTTCCATATATAAGGAGGAAGAAATGGCAGATCCATTGGGAAATTTTGTACCGGAATTTATTGAAAAAGAAGTGGAACGTGAGTCAATTGTAAAACTTGCAAGGCTTGTGACAGATCGTATTCCACAGAAGCTTGGAATGAAAAAAATCACAAAGTATGACCCGGAATACTGGGGCTTATCAGCAATGTGTACAGATGAGATGGCAGAAGTTGCTTTAAAAATGGGAGTTCGTAAGCCTAAGACATTAGACGAGATGGTAAAACTCACCGGAATGGAAAAAACACATTTAGAGGAATTGTTACAGCAGATGGCTGTCAACGGAGTCATTGAATACAATTGGGAGAATCCAAAACACGAAAAACAGTATGTGCTTCCAATGTTTGTACCGGGAAGTGCCGAGTTTGGAAATATGAACCAGCAGATGTTAGAGGCACATCCGGAAGTAGGACGTTTCTTTGAGAGAATGAGCCGTCTGCCACTTGAAAAAGTAACACCTATGGTACCGGAAGGAGGAGCCGGAATCGGTATGCACGTTATTCCGGT
>SFQZ01000125.1 GCA_004562915.1 bacterium | reverse complement strand
TTAATCATCACCGAGTAGGATTCCCAAAGTAAAACAGCCCCGAATTGACGGGGCTAATGTTTCACTTATTTTGGGACATTTTCAAAAATGCTTGACATCTTTTCTTTTTGTACTTTAATTTTACTCTAGTCTCACAGCAATGTCAACCATATTTCTGTGAACTATCCATTAACTTCAGTTCAACTTTAACTGTGATTATCCTTGAATTTCCTTACTTTTCTGCTCTCCGATTCATTACTCGCAAAGCCCAGACTCAATGCTCCAGCATATTCTCAATAAATATCCCATACCCTCGCGTCGGGTCATTCACCAGCACATGGGTTACAGCTCCCACCAGCTTTCCATCCTGGATGATCGGACTGCCGCTCATTCCCTGAACAATCCCGCCGGTCAGTTCCAGCAGTTTTTCATCTACTGCATGAATCACAAAACTTTTGTTACTGTCTTTCGCATTCCAGTTCACCTCTGTGATTTCTATCTCGTATTCTTTTACTCCATCTCCCACATCACACAATATTTTTGCGCTTCCTGTCTGTATTTCCTGTTTTAGTCCGATTGGGTAAAGTTCTCCTTCAAGGACATTCTGTTTTTCTTTTTTCAGTGTGCCTGATATTCCGTTGGAGGTGTTATTCTCAATCTGTCCCAACACTTTAGAATCTTCATAATCAATGACTCCTCTCAACTCTCCCGGGCTTCCAACTGCTCCTTTCTGCACAGACAAAATCTTGGCCTCATATAATTCTCCCTTGGAAATTTCCAGTCGTTCTCCTGTATCCACGTCACTGATTCCATGTCCCAGTGCTGCAAATTCTCCCTCCTGAGTTGTAAAGGTAAGTGTTCCAATCCCCTGGATATTATCCCTGACCCAGATACCCAGCTTATATGTTCCATCTTCTGTCTGTAAAGGTGTAAGTGCCAGCGTAATCATTTCATTCCTGCGCATGACTTCCATTTCCATTGGTTCTCCATGATTGTCATTCACCATCTGGATCAATTGTTTTTTGTTCGTCAATTCCTCTCCATTCACGCTGCGTATATAATCCCCCGGCTGAATAATATGTTCTGCAGGAGTACGACTGATTCCATCAACATCACGGATTTCTCCACTGTCAATCACTAAAACTCCTTTTGTTTCCATATAAATCCCTGCAGGTGAGCCGCCCACATATACTTCCTGCTCCTCTGCCAACGATACTTTGACAGTCTTTAGCGGGATGATTCCACATAGTCTGCATTCCACACGGTAACTTCCGTTCTGTGATGCCTCTACCGATGAGTCATAACTGATCAGAGGATTCTGAAAAACCTCTTCCCAGTTTATCTGCTGATCTGCATAAACATGGATTTCATCCGGTACATCCTCTTTTGCGGTTTCATAGAGCAAAAAGCCCATTCCCACAAAAGCAGCCGCAAGACAACAGCATAGAAAAATACGGTATTTTCTCTTCCTTTCATTCAAATTTATCACATCCTTTATCCTATTTATTCTATCTGAATTTTTCAAAAACCATAAAAAAGAGAATACCCTCATCGGATATCCTCTTTTAGTATGTGATAAATTTATATTTTCACACTTGTATTTTTTTGTTTCTGTGCCAATTCTTTCATTTCCCTGGCACTGATCATGGTATGCTCGGTTATCTCGGCACCGCCCAGAATCCGGGCGATTTCCTCCACAGATGCCTGTCCATTCAACGGATGGATTTTGGTAGTAGTTTCTCCATTTTCCACTTTTTTAATAATTTCAAAATGCACATCGGCCATAGCGGCAATCTGGGGCAGATGTGTGATACAGATTACCTGATGACTCCGGCCGATCACAGCCATCTTTTCCGACACTTTCTGCGCCGTTCTTCCGCTGATACCTGTATCAATCTCATCAAAGATCAAGGTCTCTGTCTCATCTTTATCTGCCAGTATGGTTTTGATTGCCAACATAATACGGGACAATTCGCCTCCGGATACCACCTTCGCCAATGACCGTACCGGCTCACCCGGATTGGTGGAAATACGAAACTCTATCTTATCATACCCATTTGCACTGAAATGATTCATTTTTTCAAAACCAATTTCAAATACCACATCCAGAAAATTCAGATCCTGAAGACCTTCTTTGATGGACTGTGCCAGTTTTTCTGCACAATCGCATCTAAGTTCATGCAGCCGTCGGCACGCTTCTTCAAGTTCCATCTGTTTCTTTTCCAGATTCTTCTCCAGTTTTATCTTATACTCCTCGTAATGGTTCAGTCGATCCAGTTCTTTCTGCTTTTCATCCTGATAGGACAAAATCTCTTCCACCGACGCACCATATTTGGATTTGAGATGGTTCAGCACATTAAGACGCTGATCCATCTGATAAAACTCTTCATCCGAAAAAGCAAAATGATCCATACAGATCACTACTTCTCTGTAAATATCTGAGAGAAGGCTCTCCACATCTGAAAGCATACTGGAAATCTGCGAAATTTCTTCATCGCAATCCTCAATCCTGCCAATCTCCTGCAGTGCTCTTCCCACCAATTCACCGGCGCCGGTATCATTATCCGTATAATTGCTCACTGCACCCAGACTCTCCAGAATTTTTTTACTGTTGGATGCCGTCCGGTACTTTCGTTCTAACTCGTCATCTTCCCCTGGTTGAAGCTGAGCTTCCTGTATCTCCTGTATCTCAAATTCCAGAAATGACATTTCCCGTTTTCTGGAATCTTCATCCATCTGATAGGTTTCCAGTTCTTTTTTCAGTGCGGACCATTCTCTATATTGCCCGCTAACTTTTTCTTTTGCCCGGGCAATTACCTCTTTCCCAAAAACATCCAGAATTTCCAGCTGATGTTCCTGGTATAATAAGGACTGATGCTCGTGCTGACCGTGAATATCCAGAAGCAGCGAAGAAATTTCACGAATCTGGGCCGCCGTACAGATTTCTCCATTCAATCTGCTGATACTTCTATTTTGCGTCAATTTTCTGGAAATAATCACCTGACCGTCTTCTGTGACAGCATCTTTTTCTTTCAGCAAATTCAGGCAACGGGGATTGTCTACCTGAAAAATCAATTCCACCAGAGCTGCCTGCTCAGGATTTCGTATCATCTCTTTTGAAATTTTCTGCCCAAGCGCAAGATTTACAGAACCCATCAAAATAGATTTTCCGGCACCGGTTTCACCGGTAAGAATATTCAGACCCGGTCCAAATTCCACTTCCGCCTCATCAATCAGAGCAAGATTTTTCACATGTAAATATGATAACATTTTTTCTCCTATTCTATTTTTGAGCTTCCCAGCATTTTCCGAATTTTCTCCATCAGAAGAATCGCTTCATCAACACTTCTTACAGCACACATTATCGTGTTGTCTCCCGCAATACAGCCTACAATTTCCTGAAAATTCATATCATCAAGTGCTGCCGCTGCTGCCATTGCCATTCCGGATACGGTCTTAATCACCAGGATATTCTGTGCCAGATCCATAGACTGGAAGGAATTTTTCAAAATGCTGATATACTTCTGACTCATTTCCTGATTCATATTCTGAAGAACTGCATATTTGGAACCGCCGCCCGGCTTTGCAATCTTTGTCAGCTTCAATTCACGGATATCTCTGGATATGGTAGCCTGAGTAACCTGAAATCCGCTTTCATTCAGTTTTTCCGCCAGTTCTTCCTGTGTCTCAATATCATACTGACTGATCAGACTTATGATCTTAGAATGTCGTTCAATTTTCATTTCCCTTCCTCCTAATTATTGCTCATTTTCTCCCGAAGAGTCTCCAAAAAACTGATATTATTTATTTTAATAATCCTTGTATCCTTTTTCGATTTGGATATAATGATTCTGTCACCGGTAATCATTGGGACACGCGCTGCCCCGTCAAAAGATGCCACACCCTGTTCGATCCTTCCGTCTCTTCCTTCTCCAATCTCCACGGAGATCATATCCTCAGCCGGAAATACAATACTTCTTGTATTCAATGTATGCGGTGCAAGAGGCGTCATCAGAATGAGAGAGGCTCCAGGAGATATGATTGGTCCTCCTGCTGAAAGACTGTATCCGGTAGAACCGGTGGGTGTAGAAACGATAATTCCATCTGCCTTATAGGTATTCAGATAGGTATCATTGACATAATTATTAAATCTGACCACACGCAAGGCTCCCTCTCTGCTGATTACGATGTCATTCAGAGCAATGTTACTGGCCAGTTCTTTTCCGTCCCTCATGATCCTTCCGGCCAGCATCATTCTTCTTTCGATCGAAAACCGGTCACTCATCAATCTGTCCAGTGCCGGATAAATCGAATGCTGATCGATCTCCGCCAGATACCCCAAAGTTCCCAGATTGATACCGAACAGTGGAATCTCTTTGTCAACCACATCTCTAGCTGCCTGAAGAAGAGTACCGTCACCTCCCAGTACAATCACACACTGGGTATCATCCGGTATCCGGGCAGCATCCGTATGATAATATGGCTGTTCATCCTTTTTCTCTTCTGCTTCCAGGATCACACATTTCTTTTTATGACTGGCCAGATAATCCGCGATCCGATTCGTCACTGTCTGATTTTTATCTTTTACACTGTTCGTAATAATTACAAATCTATCCATCGTTCCCCTTTATCCTAATCAGTAACTGTGAAGGTACTGAACAGTTATGATAATTCTTTATGTGCTGCAGCTACCACCTGATCCACATCTACCGGAACCTGATCATTGTATTCTCCCTCCGGAAGCTTTTTGATATGCAAAAGATACTCAATATTTCCTTCCGGACCTTTGATCGGTGAAAATTCCAGATGTTTGACTTCAAAGGAAATACTGATTGCATAAGCAATTACCTTTTCAATAACCTCCTTATGTACCGCCGGATCCCGCACAACACCTTTTTTTCCAACTTTTTCTCTTCCCGCTTCGAACTGCGGCTTAATCAGACATACGATTTCTCCGTCATCTGTCAGCAGATTTCTCACCGGAAGCAATACCTTTGTAAGTGATATAAATGACACATCAATCGATGTAAACTGTGACAGTTCCTGAATGTCTTCCGGTACAACATAACGGATATTCGTTCTCTCCATGCAGATTACCCGCTCATCATTTCTCAGTTTCCAGTCCAGCTGTCCGTGTCCCACATCAATTGAATAAACTTTGACTGCTCCATTCTGCAGCATACAGTCAGTGAATCCACCCGTAGATGCACCCACATCCATACAGACTTTATCTTTCAGTGTGACCCCAAAATGAGTCATAGCCTTTTCCAGCTTCAGTCCTCCCCGACTTACATACGGAAGAATGTGACCTTTTACTGTAATCTCTACCGTATCAGGAAACATAGTACCCGCCTTATCCTCCCGCTGTCCGTCTACCAGTACATTTCCCGCCATAATAATGGCTTTTGCTTTTTCCCTTGATGTCGCCAGTCCACGGCTTACTACCAGTACATCTAATCTTTCTTTCATGCCTGTCTCCCGTCTGCATCCAAATCGGATTCTTTTCTCCACTCATGAATTCTTTCCACAACAGATTCCGCATCCATCCGCTGCTGCCGCATCAGATCTCCCACACTGCCATGAGATACAAATCTGTCCTCAATGGCGACGATCCTTACTTCAACATTTTTAAATTCATCTTTCTCTGCATAATATGTCATCACTTTTTCGCCAAATCCGCCGTTTTTGATATTTTCCTCCAGCGTAATGATCCATTTGTGATTTTTACCCAGTCTTTCAAGAAGATCTGTATCCAGTGGTTTTACAAAACGCATATTCACCAGTGTCGGATTTTTTCCTTCTTCTTTCAGTTCACCATAGACCTGTTCCGCTGTTTTTACCATATTCCCTACAGCCAGCAGCACAATCTCTTCTCCCTGATACAAAACTTCAGCTTTTCCCATCTCCACCGGCGCCCTGTGATCTTCCAGTCCATCATACGCTTCTCCTCTCGGATAACGGATAGCTACCGGTCCACTTTGCCGGATGGCAAATTTGAGCATATCAGAAAGCTCCCATTTGTTTTTCGGTGCCATCACAGTCATATTCGGCATCATAGAAAGATAAGTAAGATCAAAGCATCCATGATGCGTTTCACCATCGCTGCCCACCAGACCGGCCCGATCCACCGCAAATACTACAGGCAGATTCTGCATACAGACATCATGAAGGATCTGATCCATCGCTCTTTGTAAAAATGAAGAATAGACAGCAACTACCGGACGCAG
>SFQZ01000124.1 GCA_004562915.1 bacterium | reverse complement strand
ACGACGAGGCTGGGGCTTGAGCAGGAGCAGGAAAACCTGCACCTTTTCATCCGCTCCCGGAAAGGACGGCAGCGCTTGGGCGGAATAGGTTTTTTGTGCCGTATAGGAAATCAGGCTCCCAAATTCCCGCATTCCCTGCAAAAAAGCATCTTGGTTCAGCTACCGCAAAGCATTACTCATTCTGCTTTTTACAGGAGGATTTTCAGCTGGTATTGTATGGGTGTCCCTGGGCAGGGAAGGCTGGCTTTTGGCAGCTCTGCAACTGGAGCCGGACTTTTTATGGAAAATAGAACAGATTAGTGTAGACAAAAGAGCACTGTTTTTTCTCACAGCAGGGAAAAGGCTAAGTGCTTTTTTTCTATTGTGGCTCCTGTCTTACTCCCTGTTTGGAAGGGCGGCTGTTTTTGGTTATTTTGGTTACAGCGGACTATGTGCGGGCAGCGTTCTTGAGTTGCTAATGATTAAATATGGGCTTAAGGGCTTGGTCTTTTACTTTGGACTGATTTTTCCGCAAATTATCTTTTATATTCCCAGCTATATTTTAGTAGGAAATTTTTGTCTTAAACGAGCCAATGGATCCACAGGTGAGGGGAGAACGATAAAAAAGCCATTTGCCAGCGGTCTGTGGCTGGGACTGGGGACTCTCCTAATAGGAATTTTTTTGGAAAGCTATGTGAATCCAGAGGGAATAAAAATTCTGGTTAAATTTCTTTTACACTAAATTCACCATATATGGTATTGCGTGAAAGTTTTTTTGTCGATATTTTGTATATTGCTAAAAATCACCGAAAATAAAGGGATTTTTAGGCAAATTTAATCGTTGATTTTATCCTGCTTACTGCGTATAATGAAAACAATGTCAGTGTACTGGACTCTGGGATTCCTGTGATTAAAAGCTGTTGATACAGCAGAATGAGGGGAAAGGATGATTGAACAAGCAGTTGATGGATTTGTTTCTTATTTGCATAATGTAAAGAAAACGTCTTATAATACGCAGATGTCATATCGACGTGATCTGAATAAGATGCGTGCCTATATGGAATCCAGAGGGATTGATCAGGTGGAGCAGATTGACCACCAGCTCCTTTGTGATTATATTCATTGCCTGGAGCAGAGCCATTTTGCTGCTTCCACTATTTCCAGAAATATTGCTGCCATTAAGTCATGGTATCTGTATATGCTGAAAGAAAAGCTGGTAACCGAGGACTGTGCAGAAGGACTGAAGGCACCTAAAATCGATAAGAAGATGCCGGAGGTGCTGACTCTGAAGGAAGTAGAAAAGCTGCTTAAGCAGCCTGTGGGCAACAATCCTAAGGAGATCAGGGATAAGGCAATGTTGGAACTTTTGTATGCGACCGGAATCCGGGTTACCGAGTTGATTACTCTGAGAAACACTCAGTTAAATCTACAGATGAATTATATCGTCTGTAATGATGGGGGAAGGGATCGAATTATTCCCTTTGGGGCAAAGGCCAGAGAGGCATTATTGGATTATCTGGAAAATTCACGCAATGCAATGATCAATGACCTGGATTCAGATGTAGTTTTTGTCAATTGCCTTGGTCATCCGATGAGCCGACAGGGCTTCTGGAAGCTGATTAAGCATTATACGGTAAAAGCGGGGATAGAAAAAGATATCACTCCGCATACGCTGCGCCATTCCTTTGCCGCACATTTGGTAGAAAATGGGGCGGATTTGAGAAGTGTGCAGGAGATGCTGGGTCATTCGGATATTTCCACAACTCAGGTTTATGCCAACCTGAATCATCATAAGCTGCGCCAGGTCTATGCGAATGCACATCCTCGTGGCTGATGGATAAAATAAAAGAGCTGCTGAATGGTAGGCAGAGAGCTTTTATCTGATCAGGATAAATGTTCTGCCCACTTTCAGCAGCTTAACTTATTTGCAGCCATAATAATTCAACATTTCTTAATTGATAGATAATACACTGAAAGAAATATTCCGCATCTTTAGTCCGGCTATTAAGAAAATACCGGATTGGCTGTTATGCTGTCAGGTTTATTCATATTCGGCCAGATCATAAATAAGACGCTCTGTATCAGCCCAGCCAAGACAGGGATCGGTAATAGATTTACCATATACCCCTTCTCCGATTTTCTGGCAGCCTTCCTCCAGATAGCTCTCGATCATCAGTCCCTTAACCAGGGCGTGGATATCGGTATCCAGCTTCCGATTGTGCATCACTTCCTTGGCAATACGAATCTGCTGCTTAAACTGCTTGTTGGAATTATTATGGTTGACATCAATAATACAGGCAGGATTGGAAAGCTCTCGCTGGCTGTACAGGTTCAACAGCAGATGCAAATCCTCATAATGATAATTGGGCAGACTTCTTCCATATTTGTTTACTGCTCCGCGGAGAACAGTATGAGAGAGAGAATTACCCGAGGTTTCAACCTCGAAGCCTCTGTAAATAAAGGAATGGGCCTGCTGTGCGGCATACACGGAATTCAGCATAACGGAAAAATCACCACTGGTGGGATTTTTCATTCCGGCAGGAACATCAAAGCCGCTGACCGTCAGGCGATGCTGCTGATCCTCTACAGATCTTGCACCGATGGCAACGTAAGAAAGGATATCAGAAACATAGGGCCAGTTCTCGGGATAAAGCATTTCGTCAGCGGCAGTCAGGCCGGATTCCTCCATAGCACGAATGTGCATCTTACGCATGGCAATAAGTCCCTGTAAAAAATCCGGCTTTTTCTCGGGATCAGGCTGGGAAACGATACCCTTGTAGCCTTCTCCGGTAGTGCGGGGTTTATTGGTATAGATGCGGGGAATCAGGATCAATTTTTCCTTAACCTTATCATTGACCCTGGCAAGGCGGCTGATGTAATCGCAGACAGAGTCTTCATTGTCAGCGGAGCAGGGGCCGATAATAACCAGGAGCTTATTGCTTCTTCCACAAATCACATCCTTAATTTCCTGATCGCGCTTTTCCTTTAAAGCCTTCAGGTGCGCAGGAACAGGCAGTTGCTCTTTAATTTCTTCCGGTGTAGGAAGCTTGGTGATAAACCTGAAACTCATTTTCTCCTCCATAATCAGAACGTGACATATACCCTAACAGTTTAGCATATTCGGATAAGAAATAAAGAGAAAAATTGTATGTTTTTTAGTACAATCAATTTTCTGCGGGAGCAGGAGATGGAGCTTTTTTCCCATTCCCAGAAGATATTTTGCGTGTAAGCCAAGGTGAATACCCATAAGGATAATTGCCATAGCCGAACAAAAATAATGGATGATCTTCCAGGGACCGGGAAGATTAAAGCTGAAGACCACTTTGGAGATCATTGCACCGCTAAAGATGATCATTCCTACCGCAATAAGTAAAAAGATATTTAGGAGATAGAGAATACGGGTTCTTGGCGGCAGCTTGCTATCCAACAGTTTGCCGGTAATTTGAGTGATCCATTTTCCATTAAGCAGAAGATGAACAATGACCACTGCACCAACACACAGCCCTGCAATTTCATGAAAGCCCATACCCAATACCCGCTTATTGAATAACAGCAGAAACATCATCAGCATGATTAAATCTAAGATCAGTTTATTCCAATTTTTTTTCATAGATACCTCCAAATCAATTTTTTATAATTTATTCTGAGGTAAAGTTGTGATGAAAATAGCTTAGGAAAGTTCTAAGTCCAGGGCTCAAAAATCCAGAGCCTGAGCATACTTTCAAGCCCTGGATTTAGTACTTTCCTTTTGAACCAAGTCACGCATGCGTACCTCTTATGCAGTTTTTTATGGTTCGCTAATCCCTTGGAGTGTGGCATTTTTTATCCTGAAAAAGTCTGAAGAATTACTTTATAGGAGAAAATCAACTTTGTCAGGCATGCCAAGTAGACCGTCCTTACAGGCGGCCTGTAATAAAAGCTTATTAAGCTATGAATCTAGACGGTGGATGCATTCCCCGGTTGTTTACCATCTGATGCCTGCATTTTGGGCATTGACAAATATTTACACCATAGAGCAGGAGCATTAGATCTGCCATTCCTTTTCCCTTTACTGGGTTTCCAGAATAAATGGTTCCACGAAGCCTGTGGATATGCTTCAGTTCCTTTGTCTTCCGGCAGTTCGAGAGATATCCGCTGAACCTGACCCTGTGAAAGCCCTTTGGCAGCACATGCTGCAGGAAAAGGCGGATGAATTCTTCACCGGATACGGTTTTAGTTTTCTTTTTGTTGCTATCGGTATAATCCGTATATTTGAAAGAGACTTCATTTTCAGAAATGCTTTCGATACGGCTGTTGCTGATTGCCGTACGATAAGCATAGCGGGCAAGGTATTCCATGGCATTACCATTTCCGTTAAAAGTTTCTTTTATAAAGGGACACCATTTTTTTAAGTAGAGGTTGTCTATAAATTCCTGCCAGTTATAACTGTTGCGGAGTGGTTCACATTTTCCGACAAGAGACAGTTTTCCGGAATCGTAGTACTTTTTCAGGGAGTCCAGATATTTTCCACGGAACATTTTTGCAATTACCTGTTCCGGGATGATAAACCCTTTATGTCTGGTTTCCCTAAAGTTTCCAGTGCGGGTAATGCCACCGCCGGATAAGGCAATGTGGAGATGGGGGTGGAAATTCAGCTGTTGGCCCCACGTGTGTAATACAGATACAATCCCGGGAGTAGCATGCATATATTTCTTATCCCTGCAGAGTGTGATCAGCGTATCTGATGCACAGGAAAAAAAGAGATTATACAGGAGCTTCTGGTTTTCATATATGAGGTCATTGAGTTCATGCGGAACTGTAAAGATGACATGGTAGTAGGCAATCCCTTCGACCAGTTCAGATTTGCGTTCCATGACCCACTTTTTCTCCAGAGGAGCCTGGCAGCTGGGGCAGTCACGGTTATTGCAGGAAACAGCATGGATTTCCGTGTGCCCGCATTCTTTACAATGGCTGACGTTATAACCGAGCAATCCGGATTTGCATTTACTGATACAGTTAGCAGCCTTTGCCTGCTGTTCATTTACAGGATGGAGTTTGGCATAATCCTGATAAAACTTGTGAAAGATTTTCCGGATCGGGTATTGGGTGACAACACCTGTGGAAGGATCAAAGATCATAGGGACTGGTCACACTCCTTCCGTTTCCGATACCAAGGGTGAGGTAGACAGTAGTACTGGAGATGGATTTGTGCCCCATAGCCTCTTTGATCGTCATGAGGTCTGTGCCTGCTTCATAAAGATGAAGCCCAAAGCTGTGGCGGAGTGTATGGCAGTTGAAGCCACGTTCCTTCCAGCCGAGTGACGCATACTGCCGTACAAGTTCATTGTAAATGGACTGGGTGGAAATATGCCTGCCAGGTTTCTGTCCGGGGAAAAGCCAGTCATCTTTAGTGGCAGATGAGTGTTCCTGCCGTATATATTCCTTCAGGATAGGAACGACACGGTCAGCCAGGACAGCATAACGGTCAGAACGGTTCTTGCTCTTGGAAATATAGATATGTTTCTTTGTAAGATAGATATCCCCACAATGAAGACGGCACAATTCACTGACCCGGATACCGGAAGAATACAAAAGAGCGATTTCGGCTTTATGCTTGATGTTTGTGAAAGAATCAATCAGTTGGTTGACCTCAGAAACGGTAAGGAACGAGGGAAGATGTTCATCATAATGGAGATAAGGAACTTCCCGGATATCCCAGTCTTTGTGAAGGACGTAGATATAAAAGTCACGCAGCTGTGCAATATAAACATTGATGGTTCGAGGGTTCAAATGTTTCACATTTTTGAGGAACAGGCAGAAAGAACGGATTTCTTCCCAGGAGACATCAGGGACAGGCTTTCCGTCAAGTTCGCAAGAAACCCAGTCAAGGAAAATCCTGAGATAGGAAATATAGGTTGCGATGGTTCCATCCGCAAGTTCACGGAAAGAAAGGATATCGGAATGTTTTTGGATATAATCGTTATTATTCATGGCATAAGCCCTCCTGTAAGTAAAATAGATAGAAAAGTGAAAAAACTTTTACAGGAGGGGAACGAATTGGCTTGAAAAAATCTGGAAAAGACCGTATACTCATGATTGTAGGTAGCCCTACGGAATGAGAGACTTGGTCGCCAAACTAAAGAGACTCATCCGTAGGGTTTTTCCTTTTGCTAAGATGAGTTGATTGTAAAAGAAAAACTCCGCCAATACAATGGCGAAGTTGAAAAACTATAGAAAGGCTATCACGCAGCATGCGTGATTTGGTTCAA
>SFQZ01000123.1 GCA_004562915.1 bacterium | reverse complement strand
GCGTAAGTTTTTCGGCTCTTAACTGTTTACTTAAATAGGAGAGTAGCATATTGGTGTTTCAAGACAAATTTAGGGAAAAGAGTGTTTTCTTTTCCTTATTTGTCGTTACAGAAGGAGAAGGCAAAATGACAGTACAAATCATGATAGTGGAAGATGATCTGGAATTAAGAGACCAATATCGCACCTTGATTCAAGGACGAAATACATTAAGTCTTGCCGCTGAGACTGACAGTGTTGAAGAAGCCCTTCGTATTCTACAGACGATGGAGATTGATGCGATGATCCTTGATTTGGAACTTCCTGGAGGAAGTGGGATATTATTACTTGAGGAGCTGAAGCAGTTACAGATTCTAAAGCCGTTTATTGCGGTTGTTACAAATGTGGTATCACAGCCCATTTACCAAACAATTCGTATGCTGGGAGCGGACTATATTTGTGCAAAAGGAGAAAGAGGTTTTTCTCTTAATGTTCCGATATCAATTATCGAGATTAGTGCACCTTATCAGAAAAAAGCAGGAGCTTCTACCGTGATTCAGGACGAGATCAGTCGGCAGACTCGTATAGACATTTATAAGAGAAGGATTGAGGACGAATTGCTGCGTTTGGGATTTGCTTCAAAGTTAAAAGGTACCGTTTACTGCCAGAAAGCGATTCTCTATATTTTGACATCAGATAAAGAAAATCTAAGTGCCACAAAAGATATTTATCCTTATGTTGCGAAGGAATGTAGGACAAATGTCAAAAATGTGGAAAGAAGTATCCGGGCAGTGATAGAAAAAGTTTGGAAAGAACAGGATATCAGAAAGCTAAAAGAATTATATCCGTATGATTGCAACACTGAAACCGGACGGCCAACTAATACCGATTTCTTATATAGTATTGCAAAAAAAATTAGTCGACAATAATCGAAAAAATCATTCAAGCGGACTGGCGGAATTACATGTAACATTATAAAAAAGCGACATTTATCGAACATTCATAAATTTTCATCGAATTACTTTCTCGTAACATTATGATACATTCTTAAAAAATGAATGAGGAGGTAATGAGACGTGAGTTTTTGGGAATGGCTTTTTTATGTGATTATGCGCTGACATAAGAACGAAATAACAGGAGGGAAGAACAGGTGGCGGCTGATCACCTGTTTTCTTTGCACAAATGCATATTTTTATCATCATAAATGAAATCATTAAAATTGCTGTGCTCTTATATTGCTTTGGAAATCTGGTAGGCAGAGGTAGAAAGCTGTCTCTTCAGGTAGGGATGGCATTGGCTGTCATTACCGTTTGCTTTATTATTAAGCTTTTCTTTGGGAAGTACCTATTTTTAGGGATATGGATAGAAGCCATATCACTTGCCATTTATGTCAGAGTGTGCTACTTCGAGAATCTGCTGGAAAAGTATATGTATCTTTTTATGCTGTATGTAATTTTGGATCTTTTGCATCTGGTGATTGCTGTTGTTGGGTTCCCTCTTATGGTGTTTTTAGATTTGAAGCCGAGGACAACCGGAGCCGAAATAATTATACTGCTTTTACAGGTTGTATTTTATATAGGCATCATACTTTGGAGCAGGAGAATTAATCTGCCATTTATTCAGAGGATGTCAAAGGCATCACAAATCGGGATGCTTTTTATCTTTTCAATCTGCCAGTGCATAATGTTAGAATTAAGGCATTTAGGTTATAATCGAAATAATATTATAGTGTATAAGATTTTGCTGTTTTCTGTTGTGTTCGGTGCTATTATTTTGGCACTGTGGAATTATGACAAACATCAGGAACAGAAGAAAATGCAGGATTTGACTGCATACAGCCATCATACAAGGGAAATTATTCCGTCTATGGGACGGGCGTTAGAGAAAATAGGAGAAATGTCAGAACATATGGAAGAGGTAGGACAGATTATTGAAGAGATGCGTGCGATTTGTGATACGGACGGGCAGCAGACAAAGGAGAGTGCCAGAGCTGTAAAAAGTTTTGAAAGCACAGGAATTATCGCTCTTGACCTTCAGCTGGAAAGATATTTAGAAGAAGCAGAGCAACAGGATTTTACACTGGACATTATCGTCCGTGCGCCGGTGAAAGATATTTTAAAAAATAAGGATATCGAAATATATTCACTGCTGCAGATCGTGGGGGATTTGTATCGGAATGCAAATAAAGTTGTTAGGAAAAATAGAAATGAAGGACGTATCCTGATGTGTTTTGGGTATAATACAGCTGGTTTTTATGAACTCTCTATTTATGATAATGGTGATCCGTTCTCGGAATATGTCCTGGATCATTTGGGGGAAAGAGGAGTCACTACAGGCGGCACAGGGCATGGGATTTCTGACATTTTTGAAGCGCTGCACCGTGGGAAAATGAGTTTCTTTTTAAATCAGCGGCTTCCAAAGGAAAGCATTTTTACCAAAGGTATTTGTATTACTTTTGACGGTCAGGAAAAGGTTTCTATAATTAGTCGATAATCCCCGATATTTGTCGATAACTGTCGATGGGTTATCGACAGTTTTTTTTAGAGGAAATCCTTAAAATAGTATCAAGTTGGCATACGGCTGACGAAATACCATTTTAAGGAGGGAGAAAGGTGAAAAGGAAAAGAAACCGAAGGTACATGAAAACACTCTTAAGCCTGTTACTGGCATTGCTGCTGGCGCTGCAGGGAACAGAGCCGATCTTTGTCCAGGCAAAAGAGACGATTGAAGAGATGCCTCGCAGCGTAGATTTCTCAAGACCGGAACCTTTGACTGAAACAGAGGCCGGAATCGAAGAATCAGATGTAGCAGAGGAAACAGAAAACGGAGAGCAGAACGAATCATCTGATCAACCGTCCCAGGCAGCTGAGTAACAGGCAAATGATGAAAAAACATCCGGGAGCGGAGAGGATAAAGCTTCTGAAGCAGCAAAGCCTGAAGGGGAAAATACAGAAGTTGAACTGAAAGAGCCTGAAGATTATTATCCTCTTCCTGAAGAGCCGGAAGGTGAACTGGTTGATTATGATCTGGAGTCCCGTACATATAAGACCAGAGATAAGCAGTATACAACGGTCTTCGGCGGTTATGTGGGAACTTATGAAGATGAGGAAGGGAAAGTACAACTTACAGACAATACGCTGATTGAAAGCGAACCAAAAGTAAAAACACGAGCCAGAAGTTCCGAACCGGTTTCAACTGTGTATGAAAATGAAGCAAATGATTATATGATACAGCTCCCATCATCTATCACAGAAAATGCAGGTATTAAAATTCAGCAGGATGATTATAAGATCGAACTGATACCTGCTGGAGGCGATTACAGCCATTCTGCTGTTAAGGAAAATGCGATCCTTTATAACCAGGTATATGATGGGATTGATGTCCAGTATACAGTGCTTGATGACAGTGTAAAAGAAGATATCATTCTCCGGAAGCAAACAGAGCAGACTTCTTTTGCCTACGAGTTAAATATTCCTGGTTTGAAAGCGGAGCTAAAAGATAATCAGGTTTATCTCTATCCAGAGGAAAAAGGAATTGAAGATGCGGAATATATTCTGGAAGCGCCATCCATGGAGGATGCAGCAGGTGCGGTAAGTTTCCGCATTACTTTAAATCTGGAAGAGAAAGATGGAAAACAGATCCTGACAGTTCTTCCGGATACGGAGTGGCTGCAGAGTGAAGAAAGAGAGTATCCAGTTCGGATCGATCCTTCTACAATTAGTATTGATCGCAGCCAGTTCAGCCTGATCGGTGTGGAACAGGGAAGTCCAAACACGACGGTCGGTGACAATAATTATCCGTATGTAGGATATGATGATGGCATTAAATCCGGGAACTTAGCAGGTTATGGTACTGCTCATATGATCTGCAGGACCTTTGTAAAGGTTAATGCGGATTTCAGTGTGATCCCAAAAGATTCCAAGATTGATAATGCCACATTTTCTGTCAGCCAGCGGACGAATTTCAGTAATGGTGCATCCCAGTTTGGATTATATCGTGTAGACGAACCATGGAGCATTGATATCACATGGAAGACACAGCCATATAATCATACATTTATTGATGTTCAGAATGCGAAAACGCAGCGGAATGAATATATCAATTATAATGTAAAAGATCTTATCAATGACTGGGTGCAGGGGACATATGCCAACAACGGCATGGTTTTAAAAGCGATTGATGAGGCTGCAGGCCTTGAAGCTGCCATGCAGTGTGAGGTGCTGAATAACAAGAATTCAGTCTATGGTCCAAAGATTACTGTTCAGTGGTCTCCGGCAGAAGATCCCTATCTGCGGGATATGTCTCTGGATGAGACGACAATAAACCTGCGTCCGATGACAGAGAAAAGTGTGAATGGAAAACTAAAATTTGATGCGGTTTTCCCGGACGGAGTCGCTAAGAGTAAATCTACAGTAGAATATTATTTGACACCGGATGAAGAGGATGCAGAGAAACACCATACAGCAGAGGCACTGCCGCTTTATTCTTATCCGGACAGTACGGAATACAATAAGCAGTTTCCAGAGGCGAATAAATATTTAAGTAAAGATTCCAACTGGCAGGGAGCATTGTATTCTGGCTTGACAAAAGACAAGCTGTATCAGTTTAAAGCAAAGGCTTCAAAAGAAATTGACGGGAAACTGGAAACAGGAAAAGAAGTATCCAGTGATACTTTTGTGATCTATGAAGTGAAGCAGTATGACACATTCCCGAAGATTGCAAAGTATTACGGAATCCCGCTCGCTACAATTATGAAGGACAACCAGGTGATTGATGCCCTGGTAGTGGCGAACAATACGATCTTTATCCGAAATCCAAAGACGAATGTTCCGTATAACCCAGCTCCGCTGACCGATATCGACAAGATGAAGATTGACGGTGCTCTGATGGGACGTGGGCTTCATTGTGAGTTTGGATTTGAGCCGGTAAACTTAAATACCGGTAATTTCTACATGAATCAGAGCGATGCCTCTTTAAATGATCTGGGCGGCGAATTCTCTATTACAAGAAGCTATAACTCAAAAGCTACTGACAGGAACTCGATGTTCGGCCGGGGCTGGAGCTTTAACTATGACCAGGCGCTTTCGATGCTGGAGGACGGCACGATTCTCTATATGAGAGGTGATGGAAGTACCCTCTTCTTTGAAAAAAATGAAGATGGCTCCTATCGTGCGCCGAATGGTTATGAATATGATCTGAAATCAGTATCTTATGAGGATACGGACTATGACTATATCGGCTGGGAGATCAAAGATGCAGAACAGTGCATCTGGTCTTTCGATAAATATGGTATGCTCCGTTTTGTTACCGATGTAGACGGATTCAAGACAGTTTTAGATTATGATGATGATTATAATCTGGAATCGATCACAACTCCTTCCGGAAAGAAGTTTCAGATCAAGCAGGATGATCAGGGGTATGTAACAGAGATCACTCTGCCGGACGGCGGGAAGCTTTCTTATGAGTATGATGAATCTGGTAACTTAACAGGTTATGTTGATGCTGCAGGAGGAACGTATTCCTATCATTACGATGATCAGTATCGTATGATAAGCTGGCAGGATGCCAATGAGAATACGGTAGTTACCAATGAGTATGATGAAGAAGGACGTGTCATTAAGCAGACGGACGCCAATGGAAATACGTCCACTATGGAATACAGCGATGGTCAGACCGTTACAACAGATAATGAAGGCAATGTCACAACTTACAAATATGACGATCAGTACCGCACAACAGAGATCATCTATCCGGACGGAACAACCTGCCAGAAAACATATAATTCAGAGAATCAGCTGGAATCTGAAACAACAGCAAACGGAACCAAGTCTTATACTTATGATGAGTTTGGGAATATTGCGACAGAGACGAGGGAAGACGGGGCAACCGCTTCTTATGTCTACAATGCTCAGAATAAGCTGGTATCCTTTACAAATTATAATGGTGCCGTTACCACAAATGAATATGATGGATCTGGAAATCTCATAGCAATGAACAATCCGGATGGCAGCAGTATTACCTATACCTATGATGATCTGCACCGGATGGTTTCCATGACAGACGGACGTGGGATCACAACAACTTATGCATATGACGGTGCAAATCTGACTTCTTATGTAGACGGAGAGGGAAATACTTGGAGTTTTGCATATGACTCCATGAACCGGATGACGTCAAAGACAGATCCCCTAGGAAATGTGGAATCCATCAGCTATAATGCAAACGGCGATGTTACAGCAGAGACGGCGGCTGATGGCGGTGTAACAAAATATAAACTGGACAAGATTGGAAATATCAAGTCCATAACAGATCCGCTTGGGAATGTGACGAAGTTTACCTATGATGCCATGTATAACATGACAAAAGG
>SFQZ01000023.1 GCA_004562915.1 bacterium | reverse complement strand
CCGAACAGTGGGATGAAAATAGCCGCGATATTGATGAAGTATCCGGTAAAGCGCATCCACGGAACATTGACGTAGAGGAAGGCATCCTGAATAAAGCGAACGGTTAAATACAGGATACTGACGATATTCTGTGCAGTCAGGTGGCTACGCATAGCTTTCTGGGTGATTTTTGTTGTAATGGTGTGCTGCCAGCCGAAAAGTAGCAGCATATAGACTGCCCAGACAAGATATGGCCGCAGAAAATCCTCCGGCAAGTACCGCATGCTAAGCTGCCGGTATCCGGAGACTGCAAACAACAGCGCCGCTGCCGAAAAAAGCCGGATTATGGATTTTTTACGCTCGCCCATTCTATCCCCCCTTACAGAAGATGGTTCTAGCCGATGGATACAGTTAGAACATGATAAGGATATTATAGCATGAAAAAGCCGACTTCGCACCCACACAAAAGGGTAGGAATCGCGGATTCTTTTTTGAGGATCTCCGCATAAAAAACACCCAGCTTCGGCTGGGTGTTTTAAGATAACGAAGGAATTAACTATGTAGTGAAAAAACGAATTGATCAAGCTGCCAAATAATTACCGCTCAATCCACATAGCTGGACGGACGCCTGCGCCATTTTTGTCATCCGCCACGACGATACCGCTCGTGAACAAATCCGAAGCAAGACCGGTGGGACGCGTCTCAAATTCACCTCCGCCGTTGACGCAGATAAAACCGAACTCGTCCTCTCCGGGCGTGCGTGTCCACCAGCTACTGCTCAAACCTCCAATATACCCATCGGGATTATATTCTTTTGCAGAGTTATGTGCTTTTATAGATAGGCCTGCCTCGCGAAAGGCCTCACGTTCGTAATACTCTTCCACCTCATACACGCTCAACAGGAACAACCGATCTTCGGTGTCGTTTCCTCCATCCACCCCGGAATCCGGATTATCCGGATTTTCAATGGTTGTAGTTAATATTTTAGATCGTTCGTCCGAATTGAAAGCGCTATTGTAAAACGTATCGTTCAGCCAGTTACGAAGGGTGCTTGTCTCCCAAGTAACGTTCTCATATTGTTCATTAAATAATTTCCAATCTACGCTATCTCTGCTGATCACGAGAGCGCGGTCACCATCGACGGCAATAACCTCCCACCAGATGCTATTTTCTCCGTAATTTCCCATCTGCAAAGAGTCTCCAACGGATAGTTTTTTTCCGCAGGCCGACAGAGACAGCATCATAAGGACAGCTAAGAAGAGGGCAACAATTTTTGTGTGTTTTTTCATAATTTCCGACCTTTCTCGCAGCGCTCCGCAAAGTTTCACGGCTCGCTTAGTTTCTCTGTTTTTTTTATTTAATATTATATTTGCAGAGCAGGATTTTGTCCCCACACAAAAGGGTAGCGTACAGAATTTTTTCAAATTATTTTCTGAAAACTACCTGATTGTGTGGGGCGCTTTTTTGTCGGTTCAGGTAAAATGGGATGGAAAATAAGCTGGGGTTGCTTTTGTCTCCGGCAAGTGAGAGAGGTAGATATTATGTTCTGTTCAAAGTGTGGAAATCCTTTGCCGGACGACGCAAAATTTTGCAGTGCGTGCGGCGCGCCTGTAAAGATATCGCAAGAAGCTTCGCCGGTGCCGCAGCAACCGGCAGGTATAACGGATGAAGCGGAAAACATCCAAACACCGAAACCGGAGCCGCTGATGGAGGCGCAAAATTTCAATGTGCAAATGAGCGGCGCTGTAGCGTCCGTGAAGAAATCAAAAAAGGGGCTTGCAATCGGCCTGTCCATTGGCGGTGTAGTGCTTACAGTCATTCTTGCGGTGATGCTGATTTTTGTGCTCCGCCCCAAAGACAGCGTTCCTGAATACGGTCAAGGCTCTGTTTCCCTTGGTGCCAGTGAAGTTATTTACGATGACGAATACATTTACTATCTTGGTGAACAGGCAGCGGAGCAGGCTTATATCATGCGCATCGGCGATCAGTCGAATTCAAGGCCGGAAATTCTCTATGAAGCAGATCAAATAAAGGGCGATGGATGGTCCAAGTATCCGCTGGGAGCGCTGTTCCTGTGGAACGATAAGATCTGCTTTCTGGAATGCACAAATGCCACAGAGCAGGGCGACGAGAAATATGAAATTCACTGGATCAGCAAAGACGGCAAGGAAGACGGCACCCTTGTAAGCTATGAGCAGCTCAATACATATGGCGATTTTTCGTCTCAAATGGGAGGCATTTACTTCTTTGAAGACTATCTCATCTTCGGCAACAGATTTTTCTTCTACCGGCTGGATCTGAATACCGGTGAGCTGTGCAGACAGGAGGATTTTCTTGACCTTGAGGGGCCTGCCTGCTTTGTAGCGTATAACGACGGATACTATTATTATTTTGTTCCTGACGTGGTGAATAATCTGATGGGAGAAACCCTATATCGAAAAACGGAGAATTCTGAGGAAGAGGTAATCGGTAGAGTGCCATCCCAGGACGATGATGACTGGGAGAAGTATTTCTCCTTTATTCCCAAGGGCGATTATCTGTATTATGCAGATTCAGACAACATTTACCAATTAAGCATTCATGACGGCGAAATTGAAAAGCTTGCATCTTATGAGAGAACATATAACCGATTTGCTCTTAGCGACGCAGGACTCTACTATTTCAGGGATATGTCCCTTTGCCTTCTCGATCTTGAAACGCTGAAGGAAACTGCCTTCGACCTGCCGGAAAGCGTAAGCGGGATTCCTGATTTGATCTATGCAGGCTGGAATGGCGAATGTTGGTTCATCCAGTCGGCTGACAGTTTTGACTATTGTCGTTTCCGCCAGTTCCACCCGAATGGGAGCAACGGATCCTTTGTTTTTTGGGACGGCTCTGTTCAGGACGCTTCAATAGATAATCAGGAGACTGTCAATACTACCGTGCTGTATGCGAATGTGATTGACCGAACCATTGCAGAGCATGGCGCTCTCTGGTTTGATGAAGTTGATTATGAATGCTGCGCACGTGGTGTATTCAAAATTGATCTGATGGACTTTAATCAGGATGGCACCGAGGAATTGGTGATGCTCTATAACAATGAAGAGAGCATTTTTCCGTTTGTTGATGTATGGACAGTAAAAAATGGCGAAGCGGTTCAGCTTTTCTGCGAAAGGCAGCAGGAGGAAAACCAAGAAGCTGCCATTAGTAGCCGCATTTATCAAAATGCCGGAAACCTGTATGTTCCGGTATATGATTCTCTGGATCAAAATCCCGTGTATGTTCATTTATATGGCTTCGACGAGAATGGGGAATTTGGAGAGGTTTATCAATATGAAAACAACGCCTTTTATATGAACCAGCTTCCGGATGGGATGGAATTTACGGAATATAACTCAGTTCAGTTCTACGTATGCGACCGTGTCACTGATTACGGAGCACAAAAAAACCTGATGAAGGAATCGCTCCAGACAGATATGGAAGATATCCTAAAACGGTTGGAGCTTGCTGTTCCAGAGAATTCACTGGAGGATACGGTTTCTGCCTACGATTACGAAGGTGATTGGGTATGGAAACGGGAAAACAGCGATATGGAAGGTTCTCTTCACTTGGATGCCGTCGATGCCTCCACTCTTTCAGGAAACCTCAGCTTTTACCGATTGTTTGGAGAACAATTGACGATTACGATATCTGGCCATACGGGAACGGTAACCTCGGAATTTGGTAATTTTGAGGGAACGGCGCGTTTTGAGGCAGGAAATTTATACCTCAGCTTTGAGGATAAGGTTATTTATTCAAGCAAGACAATTTCTGAGATGATTGGAACATCGGAGTTCTGTTTTGCACCTGCGAGTTAGCAGGAAATGCATCTCGCTATACAAAAGGCGTGAAGAAGAGGGAGATTATGCAAAGGAAGATTGCAATATTTTTGTCAGTACTCATGTTCATATTCTGTCTGCCGGTTCCTGCCGTGGCGATGTCTGCGTCCGAGGAAGTAACCATACAAACAGAAATCTTCAGCGGTTTTGATATTACAATACCAGGATCCCTTGCGGAGAAATATCGCTGGTCAGAAGGCGGCTATGAGGGGGCCAATTGGATACACTTCTATGATCGATCCCAATTTGATGCTTCAGGCGGAAAGAGCAGCTATGAGGAAGCGGATGAGGAGAAGGGATACCTGTTTAGCATACGTCAGTACTACTACGACGGCGATTATCGTTACGGAATGGGCGATCTCATGTTCTATGAGCTGTTCCAGCCGACCAGAAATGAAATTGTGGCGTTTTACAGCCGGGACGACTTGTCGAGGCTCATGATCCTTTCTGTGGAGTATGCAGATTCTGCTCCGGTGTCTGTGCAAAAAGAGGCCTTGAAAATTGCCGGATATATGACGCCAAATACCGATATATATCTGGAGGATGTGGATGCGAATCCATGGAACCTCAAATTCGCAAATTTTCTCTTAAACGGGCGCTTTCGGAACATGGGACAGGAATATTTTGACGATGCAGAAATACAAGCCTGTCTTTACAACGTTGCGGGGGACGATTACCCGGAGCTGATTATCACCAACGGGGCGGCAGACGGGCAGTCCTCCCAGGCATATATCTATACGTTCAGAGAAAACCAGCAGGTTGAATATCTGCATACCGCAACAACAGAAGAGCTTGACGCCATGCCTCTGCAGTCTTTTACAGCGATTCGTCAGGGATGGGGAGATTTCCTGAAAGCCTGCGGTTATCAAATTAAATATTTACCTGCGCAAATAAGCTCAACGGACTGGATCGGTACTTACCGGTACGACGATGGAGATCAGGGAGAGCTGTACATCATCAAGGAGTCAGACACCAGCGAGGTGCGCGGCGTTTATGTGTTTCGCAGAGCGGACGGCGGATATGAAAGCCGGGATTTCGTCTGGAGCAAAGAGAACAGCACTACCGCTTCGGAGCCCTTCCAGAACGGTATCGACTCTATCTATTATCATTTGGAAAACAACAGAATTGTTGTAGATTACCCGGATGGCTGGTGGCCGGACAGGGCATATGAATGGGTGTCAGACGTGGATGGTGCGGACGAATATATGCCGGGGATTCTGGTCAGTTATGCCGGAGCGTCCGTAAAGTTCAGAAATAGCCTGTTTGAGAAATCAGCCTATGTGTATGACAATGAACTGGCAACGCTCGGCGCGATGCTCTGTATGGCGGCAGGCAGGGGTGAGCAGGAGATTTGCCAGCTCTTCTACCAGTTGGGTATTGAAGATGCAAATATCGAAAACTTCAATTACGGCGGAGAAAATGCTTTCAGCATTGCCCACCTTCCGATTCGGCTGAACGGCGAAGAGATGAATCTCATATTCATCGTTGTCCGGGGATCCGTAGTCAAAAGAGAGTTTATCGGGGACCACTTTGCGAAGGCGAACCGAGAATTCCTGGGTTATATGGCCTACGACTATGTTGAAGACTTTGAGAAAAAGGTTTGGGGGGCCGTGAAGGCGTATGCCAATGCCCACGAGGATCTGTATGATAAGTCACGTGCCTTTTTCATTACCGGGCACAGCCTTGGCGGCGCTACGGCGAATCTGATTACTGCACTGGCAAACAATCCGGAGACGGGGAATAGTTGGATTTTCATGGACACCGATGTTTCCCATGTTTTTACTTATACCTACGGTGCAATCGATTCCATCAAGGTGGATGCTCCTGTCACGATCGGCTACCAGAATATCCACAACATTTACAATTTCTTTGACACCTATGGCCCGAACGGAAGGGATACCTTGTCTGCGGCGGGAAATTCCATGTACGGAAAGTTTGGGCATATCGATAAATTCGCCTATCGGTTCTCCTGGGAGAACGATCTGGCCACATCCAAAAACCATATCATCGATAACTATCTGCGGGCAATTGTGGAGGGCGCTGTATCGTGCGAGAGTCCGTATTCCTACTGGGAAGGCGACTGCCCCATAGACGTGGAAGTTTTGAAGGACGGCGCGGTCGTCGGTCGAATTGTGGATAATCAGGTAGATGAGGAACTCCTTGCTACTCATCCCGAGGTGGCGCTGATGGTGGTTGAAGATTACAAGCGCGTCGGCGTGTTTGATAATCCGGAAGCGTATTCCCTGCGGATCACGGCCACGGATGACGGTGAAATGTCGGTATCGACGATGTCCTTTGACGATACCGGCGAAAGCTACGGCGCTGCGGAATATCCCAACGTAGCCATTAAAAACGGGCAGGTGTTCTCCATGAATCTGCCTGCGCCCAACAGGGAAGAAAGCGGGGAGCAGACGCCGGAGCTTCTGGTAATGGATGGAGACAGGATCGGCGGAAAGGTTAACGCAGACGGCAGTATCTCGCCGGTTAAGACAGCTGGAAACGGACTTCAGCTTGCTCTGCTGATAGCGATTGCGGCCATTGGCGGTCTAATTGTATTTCTTGGAGGTAGAAACATGAACGAAACGAAGAAAATAAAATTTCCGGTAGCAGCGATTTTCTGCACAGCCAATGTGCTACTGGGGCTAATAAGCATTTTTATGACCTATGCCTCACTTCCACATATGCCCTGGAACCGGCTTCTGAACACCCTACTTCTTCCAATTCTTTCCCTGATTTCGGGGATCGTGCTGGCAGTGGTGCTGTACCAGCGGAAGCGGAGACTAACCCTTTTCCTCGCCTTGGGGCTGGAACTGGTCATACTGCTTTTATGCATCTGCGATATTGTGTTTAGCCGCAGCCTCTGGGGGCCAGCTTGGAAAGATCTTCTCTTAGGCCAAGCAATTGCCGCAGTGATTGCGCTGCTGTTATTGCTGTTTGCTGCTTTTCAGGACTGGAAGGGGAAATCCGGTATTGCAAAGTTCAACCGGGCGATTTGGTTTGTTCCCGGTATTTTGTACCTGGTGAACAATCTATCTAACCTGCATCAGGGATATTTGGCAATCATTAATCATGCACCAGGCCATGACAAGTACATGCTGAGTATGTTTTCCATTCTGGCAGTGGGGCTCCCCATGACCTTCTTGCTGGGCTGGTGGCTGACGCATCCCTATAAAAAGGAAAGGGCTGTCTACCAAATGCCTGTTGCGCAACCATATGGACAGCCTTACGGACAGCCGGTCTATCAGAGCGCTGGCGCTTCAAACGTCGCACAAAAGGTGTTTTGCACCAACTGCGGTCGGGAATTGCTGCCGGACGAGACATTTTGCGTCAACTGTGGCACCAGACGTCCGGAACTGCCGTGGGCTGAACCGGGTCATGCAGAACAAAAGGTATTCTGTACTGGTTGCGGCAGGGAACTTCTGCCGGATGAGGATTTCTGCGGTGCCTGCGGCACAAAGCGCCCTGTAGATAAAACAAGCGGGCATACAGTGTACGGCGGTCATATCGACCTATAAAATAATGGGATTGATACTGGAACCGTTTTCTGTACACAGTGCGGTGCTGCTATGGACAGCCATTCCATGTTCTGTACGAGATGTGGTGCAAGACTAAAAAATGATCCGGTAGGATAACCGGGCGCATCGCTTGCTTTTTATTGCCACACACAAAAGAATTTTTACAAAAAATTAGTAGGAGGAAAATCTATGAGAACAAACGTAAAAGTACGGCTATTATCCGTACTGCTGACCGTAATCCTATGCGCCACAATGTTGACTGCCTGCGGAAAATCTTCCGGGAAAAGAACGCTATCAGTCAGCTTTCCAAAAACTGCATGTGTAACTGATCAAGGGACAGAAACCATTACGAACTATTCACATGACAGAGTCATCGTTCATGAGGATGGTTATATTGAGGTTTGTGGAACGATGCAAAGCGGGGATGAAACATACAGCATGCAATGGCTCTATACATCGGACGGAAAACCAGTAGGCAGCCGCGAGGAGCAACCGTCCGGCCAGAAAGATACGGTGCTTTTATTGGACAATTATTTTGACTTCGTACCGGGAGAAGACGGCGTTGTAAAGGTAGAAGGAAATACGGTCTATTATGAAGACTATTATGAGGTTTATGACGTACAAAACGATATCATCCGGGAAATTACCGTTTTTAGCGATGGTCAGCCCGGGAACCATTTCAAAATGAATGAATTTGGTCAGCTAATGGAAATGGAACTTTACGATTCAAACGGTGTTTATTTGAAGGTGGAGAATACTTACGAAGAGATTCCCGTTGAATGAGGGTGCAGAAATACTAAAAAATAAGGAGAGTTTACTTATGAATGACACAAAATACAGTCCCGGTACTTCCGAAAGGGAAGATTTGATGGACGGCAGCCTTCGTTCTGTGATGAGCTACATAGCCTTGCTTGCAAAAAGCTGGAAACTGAATCCGCTTCAGCGCACTTTGGCAATCATTTCTGCTGTCAGCTCGCTTTTTTTACTGATCAATGTCAACGGTCAGGTGTACATCTGGATGTGTGCGCTTGCCGGTCTTTTGCAGCTTTGGATGTGCGTGAAGAAAGTGAAGATAGAATCTTTCTCCATGGCTTTTACATATTCCTTGCTAAGCGTCGGCAGCTTAATTACCGCAATTCAGCAGATTATCAATTACGGAGAATATTATTTTTCCGGCTGGCGCGGGGCGGAACGGGTAATCGTTCAGCTTGTATTGTATGCATTGGTTACTATGGCATGGATTTTGGCATTGAAAAAAGACGAAAATAAAAATACTCTTCGGATTGTCTTCTTCGTCATCTCTTGTATGCTTGGCGCATACGAGGTCATATATGTCCTGCTCGCTCTGCGGACAAGCTTTAAGCTTGCTCTGTACGGTTTGGCATGGATCGGATTTATTGCCGTTTTTGCCATACAGGTTTTCATGCTTTATCGAAAAAATGCCCCGCAAAATCATACCTTTGCGCAGAGCGTCAATAGAAGTTCAAATCCCATCAATCCACAGATGATGTATTATTCGCCCGAACAGCCTCAAACAACCGTACTGCCGCAGGAGCATCCTTCCACCATATCGGAGGAGATGCAGGATCCGGCTCCCGAGCCGACAGTAAAATTCTGCGCACGGTGCGGAGCTGCTATGGATAGTCAATCGAAGTTCTGCGCGAAATGCGGTTCAAGGTTGGAATAAGGATGAATGCCGAACCCGGGCAAAAAGCTGTTGTTCAAATGGAATCGTAGCATAAAAAATCAATCAAAGGAGGATTCTTCTGTACATGAAAAGAAACAAGCGACTGCTGACTATACTGCTGGCCGTCATCCTGTGTGTCACGATGCTGACTGCCTGCGGAGGTTCAAAGCTCGATGGCACATATCACTCTCAAGGTCTTATTTCCCAATCGTTTACTTTTGACGGAGATCAAGTGACCATGTCTGCTTTTGGCATCAATGCCAGCGGCACATATCGGATCGACGGCGGCCAGATCATTATTACATATACCCTGTTCGGCCAGGAATACACCTGGGAGCAGTCCTTTTCACAGTCGGGAAATGTGATTAATATCGGTGGCACCGAATTCAAAAAATAACGAAAGCGGGGAAATAATTTTGAAAAAACTGATTGCACTGCTGTTGGCTATTACTGCTCTATTGTCGCTGAGCGCTTGCGGAGGTGGCAGTGATTTGCCGTCCTTGTCCGGGTACTATGAATGTGAGAGCTATGCCTTTGACATCAGCGCCTTAGAATTTGAGTCGGACGGAACCGTAACGTTTTACATGGACTGGAATTATACGGGTACATACAAAGCAAAAGGTGATGGTTATGTACTCGAGATCACCGGCGGGCAGAGTTCTGTTTCCGATCTGCTGGCAAAAGAGAAAAACGATGCTTACAAGATTACCGTTGAACCCAATGATGATGAAACGCTTACGGTGTATCTGAAAGCAAAGAGCGGATATATCTACTACGGAGATCCGTCCGCTGTCTTCTCGCCAAAATCGTAAAAATGGGCACTGATACCGCCGCTTTTATAACGGCGGTACAGAAATAAAAATACGAAAGGAAAAACAAGGAGGAAAAAATTATGGGTGGAATTATTGCAGCGGTCATTCTGATTGTTGCAGCTATTGGCTTCTCGGCATGGTGGAAAGGGCGCTTGATTGGTCAGGGAAAAATCATTCAGCGTGCGAGTGATTTCGTTGAATATGCGGAAATTTTTACCGTTCGTCCTATCCCCAACGAAGAGTATGCCGCAGCCTTAAAGGCATTGGATTTAAAGAAAACCGGTACTTCGCTGGAGGGAAATACAAAAGCCGTCAAATTTACCGGTGTATATTTCAGTGCGAGTATTCGCTGTGTGGAACAGACTGAGACAAACAGCGTATATCGCTTTGAGTTTGATAGCTGGAAAACAAAATACGGAAGGCCTTCCTTTGAAAATGAAATGAATATGCTCCTTACCACGGTGGAGAAAATGTTCGTCCAGCTTGATCCGAATACGCAAGTGTCTACGGTCAAGAATGAAATCACGACAAAGCGTAGTATTTTCTAAGAAAGCGGGAGGAATTCTATGAACGATTATGTAATATTTGCGATTTTTGCTGCAATTGTAGCTGCACTTATGGTGATTTGCAAACTTGTTTATAACGCAATTGCCAAAGCGGCAGATAAAAGTAAAGATATGAAAGACAGAGCATCGGGTGCTTATAGGGAATCCGAAAAGCAGAATTTAGTAGACCGATTCAAATAATGGAGGAATAAAAATGAGAAGTAGAACTTATGCGTATAACGGCATCATCTTAGGTATTTTGTTTGGTATGGCGGCCGCGCTTTATACAGACAGCATTCCAATTGGCATAGTCGTTGCGGTCCTTGGAAGCGTGATTTGTTTCCTGATTATTCGCTTTCTTGAGAATTTACTGGGGCGGGGTATTGATAAGGCAACGGATGCGGTGGCTAACCAATTTGCAAAAAGAGGCAAAAAGAGTGCGCCACCATCTGGTAATTTGGCGGATCGCTTCCAGTCTTCTACGCCATCTCAATCCACTGGCGCTGCGGTAAAACCCGGCAGCACCTTCTGTGTGAAGTGCGGAGCAGAACTGAAAAAGAACTGAATACTAAGCCCGGACAGAAAAGACCGCATTACTGCGTCCTTTTCTGTTGCGATCTTGGCCTAATTTGATTCGCTGACATAGCAATAAAAGCAAGAAATCTCTGCATCAATAATCCTCAACACCCGTAGCGGTGCTGAGGATTCTTTCTTATTCACAATCGATAAAGGAAAACATTCTTCTGAACTAAAAGATGTTGAAAAAGTTTGTCTTTTTAGATCTCTCATGCGTTCACAATGACATCCACCGCCTCTTCCTTTCCACCATAGCCACCGCACGCCTGAATAATATTTCTATATATTACATTTCTACTGCTTGTCATTTTGGATGTAGCTGCATCGAAATAGATCCACGCATTAGCGCCCGGCGCATAGTCGCCAATATTAACGCCCATATCCGTGATGATATTATCGCTAAGTGTTACTCCTTGGGGATGTCTTGTGTTGTATATTCTAGTACTCCCGTCTATATAGGACAATCCGGTCGGTAAAATATTTCGGAGGGTTAGATTCTTAAGGAAACGCGCCAGCAGGCTGAAAATTCACTTGAGAACCTTATGATCCTAAAGCTATGCAACCTGAAAATGCCCGAAGCAATAACATCGAGCTTCATGTGGAAGAAGATAAGCTGGCTATGCCGGAATTCAAAGCGCTGTGGTCTCGAATCAATGCGAAATCTGTGTATGTGGTAGACTTTGATACGAATGAACTGATTAAAAAATCAATCGCTGCGCTAAATTCAAAACTTCACGTATCGAAGATTTACTTCCAGGTCGTAAGCGGCACCATGAATCAGATTAAGTCCAAGGACGATCTCATTTCCGGAGCCTCTTTTGTTCGCGAGGAATCGAACCAGTATGGCACGCATATATCTGCTAGCAATAATGTCAAATACGACCTTGTCGGAAAGCTTGTAGATGAAACCGGACTAACCAGAAAAGCCATTGTTCAAATACTACAGGGCATTCAGCCAGCCGTGTTTAATCAGTTTAAGGATAACCCGGAAGAATTTATCATACGAGCAGCAGACCTTATCAATGATGAAAAAGCGACCGCTATCATTCAGCACATTACCTATAATGCACTGGACGAGTATTACGAGACAAATGTATTTACGGATCCGACCATCAAGGGTAAACTCGGTACAAATGCCATGAAAGCGAAAAAACATTTGTATGACCATATTGTGTATGATTCTACAAATGAGCAAAAATTTGCGGAGCAGTTGGATACAAATGCGGACGTCGCCGTATATGTAAAATTGCCGGACGGCTTTTATATCTCCACTCCGGTAGGACGCTACAATCCCGACTGGGCAATCGCTTTCTATGAGGGCAAAGTAAAACACATTTACTTTGTTGCCGAGACGAAAGGCTCTATGTCCTCTATGCAACTTCGCTTGGTGGAAGAATCGAAAATCCATTGCACAAGAGAGCACTTCAAAGCAATCAGTTCCGAGAATGTAGTCTATGATGTCGTAGACAGCTATCAATCGCTTCTCGACAAAGTAATGAAGTAAATAAACTCAATAATATAAAAATCCTCAACACTTTTAACGGTGTTGGGGATTTTTTGCTGTTCATCAATTTTGCTAATAGTACATAGCCGTTTCAAGACTCTGGAAATATGTTCTTATTTTTTTGATTTTTCATAGCCCTTATGGTCAACATAAATATCATGAAATGGAACGCCATTAATATTAGCTGTTAAACCTATTCCGTGCCGATCAATATTTATATCGAAGTTGTATTCATCATACCCATATTTTTGCGCTAGCGTCATAAGGCTGCTTCGAGCACTCCCGAGCTTTGCACTTATATCATATAACTCATATACATAGGCATCTTCTCGAATTTGCTCAAATATTGCAAGGTGCTTTTTGGAGAGCTGTTCTTTGTACTCTACGGCTCCTTTATAAAGAGCTACCAAATCAGCACCTCCAATCGGGCAGTCTTCCACTGTTTTAGCTTGCATAAGAGACATATCTATAAAATCAAGCGTAGACTCAAAAGTTTCGCTCTTTCCATATATAGCTAATTCGCATATAACACGCTCGATGAGAGGATGTATCTTTTCTTTATTTTTTTCTTGTTCTTCTAATTCCTTGATTTTCGTGTTTGTGTCGCGCATAACTGCAAATATGAATATGTGAGCAAGATATTTCCAAAAAGTATCCTTCGAGCATAGCTTGTTAAATGCTTTGCGATAAACCTCTGGTATTGTGTTGTCAGTAGTAATAAGCTTATTAAATTCATACATTGCGCGATACATGTTGTCATCGCGAATGAATGTAATTAGCGATCCTTCTGTAGTAAAACTCTTTTCAACTCTATCATAGATATCTTGTTTCATTGAAAAAGCAGCTATGTATTTCTTAGGCAATTTTCCTTCTTTCCTGAATTTTGACAATCTAGATGGAGTATATCCGCTACGACGTTCTCCGCCTTCTAGTATATCTTCTATCTCTTCGGGGTCTAATCCAGTAGGTAGCAGTAACTCTTTATCAAGATATTCCTGCGTAATACTCTTAAGCGTGGCAGAGCCATCTTTATTCTTACCGGTAATGTATTCGACGCCCGAGCAAGCAGAGAAGATGATTTGCTCTACTGTCCCATAATTTAATCTAACTAAATCCATAAAATCCCCCTAAAAAAGTGAAACTCAAAGTCAACTAGATGAACACCCACGTGTAAATATTAATTTCAAAAATCGAGATATACTCTAGCCAAGAAAAGCAAGAAAAACAATTGTCCCCATATTATATCATTTTCTCTCGCTTTTCTCAATCTTAATGAAGGAGGTGAAAGCACATGAAGAAGTCAAATCTTCTTCCTAGCGGCCGTTTCAACGGCGGTCGTGAAGGGCAGTCTCTGCCTGATGGAGTATTTTGCTAGAATTAACTAGCTAAGGCGTGGGCGGAGCCTCAGTTAATGAGGCTCCTGCCTCTCTTTCATTCAAGTGAAACGGAGGTGATATTAAATGGAACGAGATTACGTTCGCCTAGACTATAGGAGCGTCTGCAAAAGATGGTTGTCGGCCAGGATGATTCCACTGAAGCCGTCGCATATATCGTGGCACAGCATCTTGCTAAGAAGAATCCCACAAAGCCTGTCTCCATCCTAGCATCCGGGCCACCTGGTGTCGGTAAATCCGAAACTGCAAAAGCGCTGGCGAAGATTCTCTCCCGAGACTCCGGGCAGGAATATACTGTATCCTGGACAGACCTCAACAACTTCACGGAAGCTTTTTCGGCCTACCGCCTGATTGGCGCTCCTGCCGGATATGTCGGTTACGAGGACGAAGCTGTCTTTGAAGTGGTCGAAAGAAATCCATACACGATATTTATCTTTGATGAGCTCGATAAGGCGCATCCAGAGGTTCTGAAAACCTTCATGGCCATTTTGGACGAAGGCCGCTGTGCTTCCCGAAAAGCACTCAGCGACGGTTCGAGGGAGTTTGATTTCAAACACTGTATTTTCTTCTTTACCTCCAATTATGACCTCAGCTCGAATCAACCCGCGAAGCGGAAGATCGGCTTTGCTATATCGGATGACGTTGAGGATATTCATCTGAAGGAAAATGAAGTAAGCGTCAGCTACCGGGATAAACAGAACGACTCTGTATCGGATAAATCCTTACCTATGCGGATTTATCGGAACAATGAGTTAGCACGAAAGGCTTTTATTGGTGTCGGGGTACTTCGGGAGATTGCTTCCAGATTCCAATGCTTCGTCAACTTCAAGCCGCTTTCTGCCGAAGCCCAAATTCGCATTCTGGCAAAACAAGTTGTTGAGATGGGATTCGAGTATTCTCACTCCATCTCCTACATCGCACCGAGTATTATGCAGGGACTCATTGATGCGGCCATGTCCGGCGACAGCCTGACGGTACGCTCCTTTAAGTCAGTGATCGAGGGCTACTTAGCTCCTGCATTCGCAAGGGCAGAAGTTATGAGAGGACGGGAGTAAATGAGAATGAATCAGGTATAATAAAGGTTCGTCTTCTTTATCTGGGGGCAACTAAATGCCGGAAAGACGGTATGGTATGTTCTGCTCCTGGGGAATGCTCACTTTAATCAGCTCTTCATTTTTGCATAAAACAGGGAGACGTCAACTCGTTTTGAGTTACCGCCTCCCTGTTTAAAAACTGTCTATTTCCAGGCAGTCCTTTCATGAATCGTTGTTACTTCATAATTATTATGTGAATGATAATTATAATTTTACAACATTAGCAGCCTGCATGCCGCGAGCGCCTTCGGTCAAATCATAAGTAACTGACTGGCCTTCGTCAAGAGATTTGAATCCCTCGCCCTGAATAGCGGAGAAATGTACAAATACATCTGCACCATCTTCGCCAGTGATGAAACCATAACCTTTTTCGGCATTAAACCATTTTACAGTTCCTTTGTTCATGATGATACCTCCATAATAGAATAATAGAATAGCAGTACGCAGAAGAACGATATAAGATAAAAAAATCCATCTGGCTTGTGGTACGATTAATAAAATAAATAATAATACCGTGTAAGCCCGATGGGTAATATTAGATATCTAATTTATCTTCTACAGTACTATTATAGTGGCAATATTTAGAAAAGTCAAGTGTAAAAAAGGCTTTATTTCGTGCGGGATATCGTGTATTATAATAACAGAAAGATAACAGGGAAATATATGAGTGTTATCTGTTATAGAGTAAAGAGTGAAGTTTATGAAAGCACTTCAGGAAAGGACCGAGTATGAAAATTCTGATTAAGAATGGACGTATCATTGATCCGGACAGTAAGATGGATCAGGTGGCAGAATTGCTGATTGAAAATGACAAGATTGCCGCGGTAGAAGAAAAGATTGAGGAAGAAGCTGATTGCATTGTGGATGCGGAAGGCTGTTATGTAATGCCGGGATTGATTGATATGCACGTGCATCTGAGAGATCCGGGACTGACATACAAAGAAGATATCATAACTGGCGCACGTGCAGCAGCGCGGGGCGGAGTGACTACAGTCCTCGCCATGCCAAATACAAAACCTGTTATGGATGATCCGAGCAGAGTGGCTTATGTGAAGAATAAGGCCAAGGATTATGCAAGGGTAAATGTCCTTCAGGTAGGGGCAATTACCAAGGGGATGAAGGGCGAGGAATTATCTGATATTGAAGGGATGGTAAAAGCAGGAGTTCCGGCAATCAGTGAGGACGGAAAGTCTGTTATGAATGCACAGCTGTACAAAGAGGCTATGCTCATTGCAAAAAAAATGGATATTCCCGTATTAGCTCACTGTGAAGACATTCATATGGTTAATGGCGGATGCATGAATGAGGATGAGAATTCCAGAAAGTTCGGTCTGCCTGGAATCAGTAATGCGGTGGAAGATACGATTGTGGCCAGAGATATTATAATTTCCAGAGATACAGGATGCCATCTTCATCTTTGCCATTGTTCTACGGAAGCAAGTATGATTCTTCTGAAACTGGCAAAAGAAAGAGGAATCCCTGTAACGGGTGAAGTGTGTCCGCATCACTTTACACTTACTTCTGATGATATGGTGAAAGGAGATACGAACTTTAAGATGAATCCGCCGCTGAGGACTCCAAAAGATGTCGAAGCATTGAAAAAGGGACTGAAAGAGGATGTCTTTGATGTGATCAGTACGGATCATGCACCTCACAGCAGTGATGAGAAAAACCAATCCATGCTGAAAGCACCGTTTGGTATTGTCGGACTTGAGACAAGCGTGGCCCTGACAATCACAGAACTGGTGGATAAAGGTTGGCTGACACCTATGCAGATGGCAGAAAAGATGAGTTATAATCCGGCAAGAATTTTGCATCTGGATGATAAAGGGTCTTTGAAAAAGGGGAAAACAGCAGATGTTGTGATTATAGATCCCGAAGAAGAGTATACCATTGACGTGAGACAGTTCGTATCTAAAGGTAAGAATTCACCTTTCAACGGCAAAAAGGTGAAAGGAAAAGTGAAAATGACAATCTGTAGCGGAACAGTAGTGTACGAAGATAAATAACAGATAAAATTTAGAAATAAACAGGAGAGACAGGAAAATGATCAATAAACTGATTGAAAAAATTAAGAAAACTCATGCACCGATTGTGGTCGGACTGGATCCTATGCTGAATTATGTACCGGAGCATGTACAGAAGAGAGCGTTTGCAGAATTTGGGGAAACCCTGGAAGGTGCAGCGGAAGCTATCTGGCAGTTTAATAAAGCTATCGTAGATGCTACGTATGACTTAATTCCGGCTGTGAAACCACAGATTGCCATGTATGAGCAGTTTGGTTTGGAAGGAATGAAAGCGTTCAAAAAAACTGTGGATTACTGTCATGAAAAAGGACTGGTAGTAATCGGGGATGTCAAAAGAGGAGATATCGGTTCCACGTCAGAAGCATACGCTGTAGGACATTTGGGAAAAGTACAGGTGGGATCCAAAAGATTTTACGGATTTGATGAAGATTTTGCTACTGTGAATCCTTATCTTGGTTCTGATGGAATCAAACCGTTTATTAAAGTATGTAAAGAAGAAAACAAAGGTCTGTTTATTCTTGTAAAGACATCCAATCCTTCCAGTGGGGAGTTTCAGGACAGACTGATTGACGGACGTCCGCTGTATGAGTGGGTTGGCGAACAGGTTGCTGCCTGGGGCAAAGAGCATATGGGAGAATCTTACAGCTATATTGGTGCTGTTGTAGGAGCAACTTATCCGGAACAGGGCAAGGTTCTCAGAAAAGTAATGCCAAAGACATTTATTCTGGTGCCGGGCTATGGCGCTCAGGGCGGAAGAGGCAAGGATCTGGTACATTTCTTTAATGAAGATGGTCTGGGAGCAATCATCAATTCATCCAGGGGTATCATTGCGGCATACAAACAGGAAGCATACTCAAAATTTGGTGCGGAGAATTTTGCGGATGCATCCCGTCAGGCTGTAAAGGATATGATTGCAGATATTGATGGAGCCCTGCAGGCAGCAAAATAAAACAGGAGAAAACGGACAGATGAAAGCAAAAGAATTGTGTACTGTAATCAGTCAGGAATGTATCGGAACCGACATATATAGTATGTGGATACAGACAGAGAACATTGGGAAAGAGGCAAAGCCGGGGCAGTTTGTGTCTTTGTATTCCAAAGATGGAAGCAAGCTTCTTCCACGGCCGATTAGTCTTTGCGAGATCGATGGTGAGAACAGCCGCTTAAGAATTGTGTATCGTGTGACCGGTAAAAATACAGGAACCGAAGAGTTTTCCGGACTGCAGAGTGGAGATACCGTAGAGGTAATGGGACCATTGGGAAACGGATTCCCTCTGCAGGAAGCAGAAGGGAAGACTGTATTTTTAATGGGCGGAGGCATCGGTATTCCGCCGATGGTGGAGACAGGAAAACAGATTCAGGGAGATGTGATCACAATAGCCGGTTACAGAGATGAACTGTTTCTTACAGAAGAGATGGAGAAAAACGGAAAACTTTATATTGCCACAGAAGATGGAAGTGCAGGAACAAAGGGGAATGTAATGGATGCAATCCGGGAAAAGGACTTGAAAGCAGATGTGATCTTTGCCTGCGGACCTACGCCTATGCTCAGGGCAATTAAAGCATATGCCGAAGAGCAGCAGATTCCCTGCTGGATTTCCATGGAAGAGAAGATGGCATGTGGAGTCGGTGCGTGTCTTGCCTGTGTGTGTAAATCGAAAGAAGTGGATCACCATTCTCATGTACACAATAAAAGAATCTGTAAGGATGGTCCTGTATTTCCTGCATCGGAGGTGGAATTGTGATGAATACAAAAGTAAATCTGGCTGGTGTGGAATTGAAAAATCCGGTTATGACAGCTTCCGGAACCTTTGGAAGCGGTGCGGAATACAGTGAATTTTATGATCTGGGAGAACTTGGAGCAGTGGTGACAAAGGGTGTGGCAAATGTACCATGGCCGGGAAATCCGACTCCCAGAATCGCAGAGACTTATGGTGGAATGATCAATGCCATCGGACTTCAGAATCCGGGAATCGATGTGTTCTGCCAGAGAGATATTCCGTTTTTGAAAAAATATGATACAAAGATTATTGTGAATGTGTGCGGTAAAACCACAGAGGATTACTGTCAGGTAGTAGAACGACTGGCAGAAGAAGATGTGGATATGCTGGAAATTAATATTTCCTGCCCAAACGTCAAAGAAGGCGGAATTGCTTTCGGGCAGGATCCAAAAGCTGTGGAAGCCATTACCAGGGAAGTAAAAAAACGTGCAAAACAGCCTGTGATTATGAAGCTCAGTCCGAATGTAACAGATATTACAGAGATGGCCAGAGCAGCAGAAGCGGGAGGGGCAGATGTACTTTCCCTGATCAATACCCTTACCGGTATGAAAATCGATATTCACAGAAGAACCTTTGCAGTGGCAAATAAAACAGGTGGAATGTCAGGTCCTGCAGTAAAGCCGGTTGCGGTTCGCATGGTATATCAGGTTGCCAATGCGGTAAAAGTACCGATTATCGGCATGGGCGGAATCACTACTGCGGATGATGCGATGGAATTTATTCTGGCAGGAGCAACAGCAGTCTCCGTGGGAACAGCTAACTTCTTCAATCCTTATGCAGCCAGAGATGTGGCAAAAGGAATTGAGGAGTATATGAAAAAATATCAGGTAGAAGACATCAATACACTGATCGGTGCAGTAAAATAGGACAGGGGACAGACCCCTGTCCCACCTAAATAAATCTCGAGGTGTTGAAAAAATGGGATATCAAGACGAATGGCTTCTTATTGAGGTCGGAGATGATATTGATGAGATAGAGCACAGACAGCCAACAGAAGAGTTTCTGTTTTATAATGCAGTAGCCAGTGGAGACGTAGAAGCTGTGAAGAAGAATTGTGATCAGGGAAGATTTGTGGATAGTGATGGTGTAGGTGTTCTGTCACGGAATCCTATTACAAATCTGAAATATCATTTTGTTATTACAACGGCAATGGTAACGCGTCTTTGCAGACAGAACGGAATGGAACTGGAGCAGGCATTCCGGTTGAGTGACTTCTATATTCAGAAACTGGATGATATTCATACGGTGGAAGGTGTTCAAAGTCTACATGATGAGATGGTCATTGATTATACGGAAAAGATGCGAAGGCATTTTCGGAATGATACCAATTCCAAGCATATCAATGCATGTAAGGAATATATTTATTCTCATATTAAAGAGCGTATTACCATTGAGGATCTGGCAGATGAATATGGTGTATCGGCAAGTTATCTCTCTCGCTTGTTTAAAAAGGAAACGGGAGTTTCTGTAAGTGCTTATATCAGGGAACAGAAGATCGAAGTTGCTAAGAATTTGCTGCGATACAGCGATTATTCTATGATAGAGATTGCCAATCGGCTGTCATTTTCTTCACAAAGTCATTTTATACAGCAGTTTCGTGAATCCGTAGGTATGACACCGAAAAAATACCGGGACTTGAATTACATGATTCAGTGGGATACGAATAAAGATGAGACAGATAAAGTAATAGAAAAAGAGGATTTTCAGTAAAACATACAGGCGCAGCGTAATGAATGCTGCGCCTGTTGGCATTTAAAGGGTTAAAATAATTTCATTGGATTCCTGAAGAAGGTTTTCCGGTATATAATTGTCAGTCAGTTCTTCGCCGTTAAGAACAAGTCTGGAACAGCCGGATTCTTTTCCGTTTGGATTTTCTACAATAATATGCAGATGTCTGTCACGGAAGTTTTTATCAATCTCAAAGTGATTCCAGTTTTTTGGAATTGACGGAGCAATCTTGATACCATCCAGATCCGGACGAAGTCCCAGGATACCTTCCACACAGCCTACCATTACAGTAGAAGCGGTACCGGTAAGCCAGTGTACGTGGGAACGTCCAAAATGTTCACTGGCTTTGCCTTCTGTAAACTGTCCATAACAGTATGGTTCCAGATGACGGATTTCTGCACGGTCATTCTGGGCAGCAGGTGCATTTTCCATGAAATAAGTAAAGGCACGTTCTCCATGACCTCTGAGAGCCTCTGCAAGAATCAGCCAGCCTTGAGACTGGGAGAAAATACCGGAATTCTCTTTGGTACCCTGATTGTAAATGACAGCCAGTGCACCATCAAAAGCGTGTGCATGATAAGGCGGATCCATCAGGATGGCACCGTAGGCGGTATTCAGCTTTTCGTATACATTCTGAAGTGCGGCATCTGCCTGTTCCTCAGATGCAAGACCGCTGATAACAGCCCAGCTTTGTGGATTCAGCCACATATTTGCTTCCGGATCCTGTGCAGCACCGATTCGCTCTCCAGCTTCCGTATAGCCGCGGATGAAGCGGTCGTTGTCCCAGCAAAGCTTCTGGATTTTTTCGCCGGTTTCTTCCAGTTTTTCATCCAGATACTTGATATAATCGGTATCCTGTTTGAACTGGGCGAATTTCTTTAAAATAATCATAGCATAGTAGAACTGCATAGCAACAAAAGAGGATTCTCCGTTTGCACCCAGACGCAGACAGTCGTTCCAGTCTGCATACAGACCTGCAGGCAAACCGTGAGGTCCAAGGTGTTCGAAGGAGAAGCGGACTGCTCGTTTCAAGTGTTCGTAAACACTTCCTTCTTCTTTGTTTGCGAAAGGAATCACTTCATCAAGGAATGCAGTGTTTCCTGTCTCTGCAATGTATTTATAAACTGTGGGGAAGAGCCACAGTGCATCATCGGCACGATAAGCAGGATGTCCGGTTTCTTTCACATAAGAAGCATCATCAGGAGTATCTTCGTGTCCCGGATTGTGTGTGAATTTTACAAGAGGAAGACCGCCGCCGTTATTTACCTGTGCAGAAAGCATGAAACGTATTTTTTCTGCTGCCATTTCCGGAGCAAGATGGATGATTCCCTGAATATCCTGTACCGTATCACGATATCCGTAGCCGTTACGAAGTCCACAGTAGATGAAGGAGGCTGCTCTGGACCAGATAAATGTCATAAAACAGTTGTATGCGTTCCAGGTGTTGATCATGGTATTGAATTCCGGACTTGGGGTATGAACCTCCAGATTCTCCAGTTTTTTCTGCCAGTCTGCTTTTAATTCAGTAAGTTCCTGATTGACTGTATTTTCCGGATTTTTATAAGAATCTATTACTTTGGCTGCTTCGTCAGAAGATTTCATACCAAGCAGGAAAACGACAGTTTTTGTCTCTCCAGGTGCCAGTGTAATTATGGTTGACAGTGCACCGCAGGAATTTTCGTTATAACTTATGGTATTGCCCAAATCACCGGATACAATACCCTGTGGATTGCCATAACCATGATATCTTCCCAGAAAATGTTCTTTGTCACCACAGTAAGAGGAAATATCAGAACCAGCAAGCCCCAAAAAGCGTTCTGTAACATTCTTGGAATCCACCTGTTCGTCTTCCGGAAGGGAATCCAGATTACCGTGTACCTGCTGCATGATACGGTTATTCTCAAAGAGAGTTCTTGTAATGAACAGAGAGTACTGCAGATTTACTTGATCCTGTTCGTAGTTGCTGTGATTGGTGAATTCCGCATAACCGGATAAAGTCAATTCTCTGGTTTGAGCAGACTGATTGGTTACAGAAAGAGCCCATACTTCATGGGATTTTCCCAGTGGAACATAGTAGAGAACTTCTGAATGAATGTCACTGTAGTCAGCGGTCATTTTCGTATATCCGATTCCGTGACGACATTCATTTTTGTAGGAATCCAGGTCTTTTCCTACCGGCTGCCAGGAAGCAGACCAGTAGTCTTTGGATGCATTGTCACGGATGTAGATATAACGACCGGGCTGATCAAAGTTATTAAATACGTAGCGCAGAATTCTTCCATTAGCACCGGATTTTGCAAAACTGTAACCGCCGGCGTTGTTGGAAATAATGGCACCATATTCTGGGGAACCCAGATAATTGACCCAGGGAGCCGGTGTGTCCGGGCGCTCAATTACATATTCACGATTGTTATCATCAAAATATCCATATTTCATTTTTCTGTTTGTGTCCTTTCTTGATCAATTTAATGTTAATGTTATATTGTGTGGTTCATTGGAGAGGGCATCCAGTACTTTGCGGGGAAGAACTGCATAAGAATCTTCAGCAATCATAATCGGCTGGTCATCGCATACAGCAGAAGCAAGTATATAATCACCGAAATCTTTACCGTTTTTATTTATATAGGTGATATTCAGGTTTTTACCGGCAAAAGTAACCGAGATGGATGCAATACCGTCTGTATCAAACTGTTTGGTCAAAAGCTTAGGATATATGGTAAGATCTCCGGATGCACCCTGCACACCAAACACTTCCGTGATCATTGTCATCATATACCAGCTTGCTGCACCGGTCAGATAATGATACATGCCCCGACCGTCAGAACGGAAATATTCCGGGATACCAGGATAAATATGGCTGGTATCAAAATTCAGAGCGGTATCAGAAAGTGTCTGCAAGGCTTTCCAGCCTTCTTTGGCAAAACCACGGCGGTACAGAGCATTGGCAAACATGACAGTCATATGGGAGAAAACCGCTCCGTTTTCTTTTTCTCCATAGGCAAATCCGAACATACGTCCCATATCAAATTTCAGTTCCTGAAAATCGGTATTCAGACGATAGCCACCGATTTCCTTTTTGTAAAGATAGTGGTCAGCACTTTTCACAATTTTCCGAATCTGTTCATCTGTGGCAACATTACCCATGATAGCAAAAACCTGTCCGGTCAGCATCATACGGACCTGCTCATTGTGAATACCTTCAACAGCATGTCCATGATTATCGTAATAACTGTTAAACCATCCCTCATCGGAAGGAATTTCCAGCCATTCCTGATTGCGTATGTGCTCAGTCAGCCAGTTTGCTTTATGGATCAGATTGGCAGCAATCTCCTTGAGGGAAAATTCCAGTTTTTTTCCACTGATGTTATGACGGCAGAGCGTTGTATAGGTAGATAAAATCTCACGTTTTCTATCGATGTTTTCGTAATCTTCCGAAGTGCTGTTCAGTAAAACTTCCATTTCTTCCAGCAGTTCCACATTCTGATCTGGATGGCGGTTTTCAAGAAGACGCAGGATATCTGCAAGTTCTCTTAGATTACCGGCATATGCACAGGTGAATGCAACACTTTCTCCCCGTTCGGCAGCCATATCCAGGGCGTCGTTCCAGTCGGCACCACGAAGTTTGTAAATGTTGTGTTCACCTACTTCATAAAAAGCGGTAAGCTGTTGGATCAACAGATGCTCCAGAATACTTCCGGTATAAATAGCATGATTGTTGGTCCGCTGTTTGTTGCCATAGTCTTCCTGCCAGAGAGTATCAACGTCTGTTCCACGCATAGTCTGTGCATCTTTAAAATAAGGAATCTGTCTGTTTAAAATATCGATATCACCGGTCTGGTCAATATACAGTTTGGTGGTCATTAATGGCCAGAGTGCATGATCCATCCAGACACGGGCAATCCCATTGCGGTCTGCGATGAAATTGCCATTGCCGTCTCCGATGATTGTGGCATTGGTTCCATCGATGCGTACACCACCATAATTTTCAGCTATCATTTCCCCTACATTTTGCGGATCCATTAACAGAAGAGAAAGACAATCCTGCCACAAATCCCGCCATCCACGACCGCCTCGTCCATAATCATGATGTGGAAGGAAGGAGCATCCGAATAATCGGCGTAAAAACGGTTGGAAACTGATCCATTTCATCAGGCAGTCAAAATCTGCATTTCCTGTGTGGAATCCCACATTTACTTTCTCTTTCCAGTAAGCCTTGGTCTCTTCCAGTGTGGTGAGGACTTTGTCTGAAGTATTATACTTATTAAGAATTTGCAGGATGGCGTCTGAATTGTCTTCAGAACCAAGAAGTACAATATAATCGGTTGTTTTGCCGGGGGCGAGAGTGATTTTCTTAAACCGGAAAGCTCCCATAGCTTCTTTTCCGGCAGCTATGCCAGGTGCAGGAACTCCCGGACGATTTTCATATACAGAACGTGGATGAGTGAAAGTACCGCCTTCTCCGATAAAGTCTTCGACGGTAGGATAGAAACTTTCTGGTGTCTGACCGTCACCGGTACATCCGGCTGTATAGTAAATCTGTTTGTTCGTTTGATGACCTCTTTCGTCAAAAGACATGGTGGGACATACAAAAACACCATTTTCCGTGGTATGTATACGGTGAAGCATGGAAGTTACATTTCTATGGTCACGTATATTGTCCGCACTGCGTCCGTAAACGGGAATTGCTGCATAAGCAGTCAGTTTCAGAGGGGTTTCCGCAAGATTTCGAATGGTTACATACATAATCTCTACATTACTGTCTTTGGGAATAAAAGAAGTTATGGATGAACTTAATGGGAAATCATTGGAAGTTCTGTTCAGTGTGTGCCACATGAATCCGGCTGTCAGTTCGCTTTCATCCTGATTGGTGGTAAATTTTGCGTCTTCCTGTCTGGCGGAAGAACCACAGGCAGAGTAGACACCCATATCATCAATGACGCACCAGAAATTTCGACTGGAACGGTTATTATGAAGATTTTCCGAACTTACCGGTTCAAGAAGAAAAGCATCCTGATTCAGTTTGGTATCTCCGCCAAGATTTGGTGTAACGGAACTTTTTAATCCGACTTCAGAAGCCAGAGGAAAATACAGATAGCTTATATTTTCCGGATTTGTGATGGAAAAGCTTCCATGTTCGTCTACAAAATGTAATTGATTCAACGTGTTATCTCCTTTCAAAGTTGCTGTGTGCATTATATAAGAAGACATGTTTTTCAGAAATAAGAAATGTGCTAAAAATATCAGAATCATGACCTGAAATGCAAATTTTTGAATCACACTATATAGGAAAAACTGTGCATTCGCCGCAAAAACATAAAAATGAAATCAGGTCATGATTCTGATATTTTTTTAGAAATTATAATATATCCAAGAAAAAGATTAAGCTATAATACGAACTATCAAATGTGAGCCCATGAATCACAAAAAATACTCAAAAGGAGGAAATGTAAATGAAGAAGAGAGTAGTAGCTGTTTTACTTACTACTGTAGTAGGTATCACAACAGTGGCTGGTTGTGGAAGCGCATCCAAGGGAAATGAGGGAGCAGGCGGAACATCCAGCGAATCAGAAAGCAGTGCAGCAGTAAGTGATGTGGAGGAAGGAAAAGTTATCAATATTTATTCCTGGAATGACGAATTCCGTCAGCGTGTGGAAGCAGTATATTCCGAGGTTGAGAAAACTTCAGAAGATGGTACTGTTACAACTTTGAAGGATGGAACAGAGATTCACTGGATCGTAAATCCAAATCAGGATGGTGTGTATCAGCAGAAACTGGATGAGGCACTTTTGAAACAGACAGATGCTCCGGCGGATGAAAAAGTGGATATTTTCCTGTCAGAGACCGATTATGTAAATAAGTATACAGATGCGGCAGCAGATGTAGCTATTCCGCTTAAAGATCTGGGAATTGATCCGGATGTTGATTTGAAAGATCAGTATAGTTTTACAAAAACAACTGCTTCTGATCTGAACGGTGTTCAAAGGGGTTCCCCATGGCAGTGCTGTCCTGGACTTTTAGTATATCGCCGTGATATTGCAATGGATGTATTCGGAACAGATGATCCGGAGGCCGTTGGAGAAAAAGTAAAAGACTGGGATACTATGAAGGCAACAGCAGAAGAACTGAAAGCAAAAGGTTACTTCACATTCGCATCTTATGCAGACACTTTCCGTCTGTATGGAAACAGTATTGAAGAATCCTGGGTGAATGATGATGAGACAACGCTGAAAGTTGACCAGAAAATCATTGACTGGGTAAAAACTTCCAAAGAATGGCTGGATGCAGGATATCTGGATAAGACTGTAAAAGGACAGTGGAATGATGACTGGAACAAATCCATGGGTTCCAAATCTAAAGTATTTGCATTCCTTCTTCCGGCATGGGGTATCGATTTCGTTCTGAAACCAAACTGGGATGGAGGCGATGGTGCCTGGGCAGTTACCAACCCTCCGCAGGAATATAACTGGGGTGGTTCTTATGTACATGGATGTATGGGAACAGACAATCCGCAGCATGTAAAAGATATCATTCTTGCTGTAACAGCAAACAAAGATAATCTTCTTCAGATTTCCAGAGACTACTCTGATTTTACAAATACGATCAGTGGTATGCAGGTGGCAGCTACAGACGATGAGAATTTCTCCTCTGAATTCCTTGGAGGACAGAATCCGTTCAAATACTTTGCACCTGTTGCCGAGAATATCAAAATCGCTCCGCTGTCTGCTTATGACCAGGGATGTGTTGAACTGATCCAGAACTCCTTCAGTGATTATCTGCAGGATAAAGTAGATTTTGATAAAGCAAAGACCAACTTTGAAACAGCAATTATCGAACGTTATCCTAACATTTCTGAGATTCAGTGGCCGGAATAACAAGAAAATTTGTGGAGTACGTAAGTGCTCCACAAAAATATAAGTTGGAAAGGAATGAAATAAATGAAGAAAAAGGGTAAAAGCATCAGTTATGCAAAATGGGGATATTTCTTTATCCTTCCATTTTTTTTGTGCTATTTTATTTTTTCACTGATTCCGCTGCTTGATACTATTCGATACAGCTTTTTCGAGTATTATCGTGCAGGAATCAAAGAGGTTGGACCTAACTTTGTAGGAATGCAGAATTATGCAAGCCTGCTCCAGTCGGATATGTTAAAATACGGAGCCAATACTCTGATTATGTGGATAATTGGATTCATTCCTCAGATTGTAATTGCGCTTCTTCTGGCTGTATGGTTTACGGATGTTCGACTGAAAATCCATGGAATGCAGTTCTTTAAAGTAGTAATTTATCTTCCAAATCTGATTATGGCATCTGCATTTGCCATGTTATTCTTTACTATGTTTTCTACGAACGGACCTGTAAACGGTATTTTAATGTCTATGGGTCTGATCAAAGAGAAAATAGATTTTATGGGAACGGTATTTGGAACAAGATCACTGGTAGGGTTTATGAACTTCCTGATGTGGTTTGGAAATACAACGATTATGCTGATGGCAGCAATCATGGGTATCAGCCCGGATGTTTTTGAAGCAGCGGAACTGGACGGATGTAACAGTATCAAAAGATTTTTCTATATTATTCTGCCTCTGATTCGACCGATTCTGGCATATACGCTGATTACTGCTATTATCGGTGGTCTCCAGATGTTCGATGTACCGCAGATTCTGACAAATGGTCAGGGTAACCCAGACCGTTGTGCTATGACATTGATCATGTTCCTGAACAGCCATCTGAGAAGTAAAAACTATGGTATGGCAGGTGCATTGTCTGTTTATCTGTTTATTGTAAGTGGTATTTTGTGCTTTATTGTTTACAGAATGACAAACGATAATGATCCGGATGGTTCCAAAGCGGCAGCAAAACGGAAAGCAAAAGAAGAAAGAAGGAGGAAATAACATATGAAATCGAAAAAACCAAGTCATGTGCAAAGTGTTATTGCCCACATTGTGCTTATTCTCCTGGCGTTTATGTGCCTGTTCTTCTTCTATATTCTGATTATCAATGCGACTCGTTCTCATGCTGATCTTCAGAAAGGTTTTTCAGCACTGCCAGGAAAATATTTTCTGGAAAATCTGAAAAATGTAGCCAATGACGGAACCTTCCCAATGTTTCGTGGAATCCTGAACAGTTTGATCGTTTCAGGATCTTCCGCAGCAATCTGTACCTATTTTTCATCACTGACAGCCTATGGTCTGTATGCGTATGATTTTAAACTGAAAAAAGCTGCATTTACATTTATTATGGCAATACTGGTTATGCCTACACAGGTTACTGCAATGGGATTCCTGCGTTTGATCACGAATATGGGGTTGTATGACTCCCTTCTTCCTCTGATTATTCCGTCCATTGCATCACCGGCTGTATTTTACTTTATGTACAGTTATCTGCAGTCTTCACTTCCAATGTCACTGGTTGAGGCAGCGAGAATTGACGGAAGTGGAGAATTTAAAACTTTTAACAAAATTGTGATTCTGATTATGAAACCGGCGATTGCGGTTCAGGCCATCTTTACCTTCGTTGGTTCCTGGAATAACTACTTCGTTCCAGCTTTGGTAATCCAGTCAAAGAATAAAATGACAGTGCCGGTGTTGATTGCAACCCTTCGAGGTGCTGATTACATGAATTTTGATATGGCTAAGATTTATATGATGATTACAGTAGCGATTGTTCCGATCGTACTGATTTATCTTCTTCTTTCCAAATATATTATTGCCGGTGTTACACTGGGTGGTGTTAAGGAGTAATTTATGTTGAATCAGGCAAAGAACATGCAGAATATTCATAGTGGTACAAAAAATCCACAAGTCTCTGAAAGAGAGATTCTTCACAAACAGCTTGCAAGAGAAATGGCAGCAGAAGGAATTGTTTTGTTGAAGAATGAAAATGTACTTCCGCTGAATCCGTCGGAATCTATTGCACTTCTGGGATGTGGTGCCGGAAAAACCGTAAAAGGCGGCACCGGTTCCGGAGATGTAAATAATCGTGAGAATATCTCCATCTATAGAGGTTTGAAAGAAGCAGGCGTATCAATTGTCAGTGAAAAATGGGTGTTGGATTATGAAGATACTTATTGTGAGGCAAGAAAAGCATGGAAAGATAAGGTTCTGGAAGATGCAAAGAAGGTGGAAAATCCTTTTGATGCCTATGCAGTGAATCCGTTTTCCATGCCTCAGGGACGCAAGATCACACAGGAAGATATCGATGGTGCAAAGGCAGCTGTCTATGTCATCAGCCGGATATCCGGTGAGGGAAAAGACCGATGCAAAGAAGAGGGAGATTATTATTTGAGCAAAAAAGAATGGGAAGATATTCTTTTTCTTAATGCACATAGTATCCCCACGATACTTCTGGTAAACGCCGGTGGTCCTATTGAACTGACAGATGTTCTGGAAAAGGCAGAAAATGTAAAAGCTGTACTGAATATTTCTCAGTTGGGTCAGGAAGGTGGTCATGCAGTTGTAGATGTGCTGCTTGGAAAAGTAGTTCCTGGAGGAAAGCTGACTTCTACATGGGCAAAGCGTTATGAAGATTATCCTTATGCTGATACTTTCGGTTACCTGAATGGAAATATTCAGTACGATGAATACAAAGAAGGCATCTATGTGGGATATCGTTATTTTGACAGCTTTGGTGTTGAACCGTTGTTTCCGTTTGGTTATGGGCTTTCTTATACCACATTTGCCATGAAGTTTATAGAATTTCGTATGAAAAAACGAAGCGTAGAACTTGATATTCAGGTGGAAAATACCGGAGACAGCTATGCAGGTCGGGAAACCGTTCAGATATACGCTACACTGCCTCAGACAGGAGGAGCGAAAGAGTATCACCGTTTGGTAGGTTTTGCAAAAACTGCAGTTCTTCAGCCGAAAGAATCTCAGAAAGTTACTGTAACCATAGAGCAAAAACAGTTTGCAAGTTTCTCGGAAGAGATGCATGCGTGGTATATGGAAAGCGGTCAGTATGGTTTATGGATTGGCAAGGATTCTGTTTCTTTGCAGCTTGCAGCTGTATTAAATGTTGCAGAGAAAACAATTCTTGAACAGACCCATGAAATTTGTCCAAAGAAAGAAGAATTCAGCGAACTGGGACAGGCAGAAACTGCTGTGCTGAAAGAAGCTGAAGGGATTGCCAGGGGAAAAGAACTTGCCGTACCGGTTTATGATTTTGTACCGGAAAAAGAAGAGGAGAGAACTTATGTTCCGAAGCCGTTTTTAGATGCTCCGGTTGAAGAATTAATTCCTATGCTGTACGGAAATATTACCCAGGGCACCAGCACGTTGGGATCATCGGGTATTCGTGTGCCAGGTTCCGCAGGTGAGACGTCAGAGGCGTTGGAAGCAAAATATAATCTGTTCTCTCTGATTATGGCAGACGGACCGGCAGGACTTCGACTGCGTCAGAGCTATGAGGTGAATCCGGAAAACGATTCCGTATATGGCGTAGGTGTTCTGGGGTCTCTGGAAAATGGATTTCTGGAATCAATTGTTCATCATGAAGGCGCTGATATTTATTATCAGTATTGTACAGCTTTTCCTGTGGGAACAGCTCTTGCACAAGCCTGGGATAAGGATTTGATGACGAAGTTTGGTGAAGCCATTGCAGAGGAAATGCATGAGTTTGGTGTACATCTGTGGCTGGCACCGGGCATGAATATTCATAGAAATCCGTTGTGTGGACGCAATTTTGAATACTACTCTGAGGATCCGTTGCTTTCCGGTGTTATGGCAGCAGCTGTAACAGCAGGCGTGCAGAGCAAAAAGGGATGTGGTGTTACCATTAAACATTTTGCTTGCAACAACCAGGAGGATAATCGAATGGGTGTGGACGCAAGAGTTTCCGAACGTGCACTCAGAGAGATCTATGCAAGAGGATTTGAAATTGCAGTAAAGAAATGCACACCTGCAGCAATCATGACCTCTTATAACCTGATTAATGGAGTTCATGCGGCAAACAGTAAAGATTTATGTACGGTACTTGCCCGTGAAGAATGGGGATTTGATGGAATAATCATGTCTGACTGGAATACCACCTGCCCGGAGGACGGAAGCGTATCCTGGCAGTGTGCAGCAGCAGGTAATGACATTATCATGCCCGGAAACCCCGATGATGATGCCAATATTCGTAAGGCCTTCGCACAGGGGATGCTTACGGAAGAAGAAATCAGAAAATGTGCCGGGCGTATCATTGCGTTGATTCGCAGATTAAGTAAATAAACATACCTTTCTTTCCTTTTATGAAACAAAGACACCATACTCCTATATGATTGGGAGTATGGTGTCTTTGTTTGGTTGGAGAGAAGTAAATTTATTGTAGATTATGCAATTCTTATGGTATGATACTTGTATGAAAAATGATATCGTAACAGGAGGAGATTACCATGCGTGTAGCTTATGTAAAGGCACCTTTTCAATTTGAATTGCGGGAAATGGAAATCCCAAGACCGGGAGAAGGGCAGATCCTTCTGGACGTAAGGGCATGTGCAGTGTGTGGAACGGATATGCATACTGCGGCACTGGAAGCAGTGGAGTATACAAGTTTTGGTCACGAGATTGCAGGTGTTGTTCTGGAAACCGGTTCGGGTGTTCATCGCCTTCAGCCAGGAGATAAAGTGGCTGTTGAAAGTGGTACTTTCTGTCATGTGTGCGAAAACTGTCGTAACGGAAGAACGGATCTTTGCACAAATGGGAAAAGTATTATTGATGATGTGGAAATCAGCGGTTATGCAGATTATATGCTGATTCCTGAGGAAGCAGCAGTTCCCTTTGAAGGATTGAGTTTTGCTCAGGCAGCTTTAGCGGAACCACTGGGGGTAGCATTAGATCTGTTTTATACTACAGGGATTGAATTAAATGATGATGTGGCAGTGGTTGGTCTTGGGCCAATTGGTTTGATGACCATTGCTCTGGCGAAAGCAGCCGGTGCCAGAAATATCTATGCAATCCAGAAAAGTGACCGTTCCAAAGCACGGATTGAGTTAGCAAAAAAGTTGGGAGCTACCGTTATCCTTACAAAGGATACAGACCTTAATTCCTATCCGTTTCCGAGAGGAGGGCTGAACAAAATCATGGTTACAGCAGGTCCTTCTGTAATTCCGGAGATGTTCAAAATAGCTGTTTATGGTGGTATTATCAGTTTTCTGGGAATCGACATGGCTAATGGGAATATTACCTTTAATGCCAATGATTTTCATTTCAAAAAACTGCAGCTTCGTGCTTCTTATGCGGCTCCGGCACTCTGGTTTCCAAGGGCATTAGATCTTTTAAAAAATAAAGTAGTAGATCCGGATGATTTTATTACACAGACATTTCCACTGGAGGAGATTCAGAAATGGTTTGAAAAACAGCGCGATGACAGCAGTGATGTAATTAAAATGGTTATGGTAAAAGAATAGATGAAAGATTTGTCATGCCGATTTCTTTGTTAGTTGAAAAAACAAAGGTTAGGTGATATACTGAAAATGTTTATTTATGCTTATTTATTTGTTTGTAGTATAAATGATAAAGAATGGTAGGAGGAACTGATAAAATGGAAGCATATAAACAGGAATTTATTGAATTTATGGTAGAGAGCGATGTGCTCAAATTTGGAGAATTTACATTGAAAAGTGGAAGAAAATCCCCATTTTTTATGAATGCAGGTGCATATGTGACCGGTTCTCAGTTGAAAAAACTGGGTGAATATTACGCAAAAGCAATTCATGACAAATATGGTATGGATTTTGACGTGCTTTTTGGACCGGCTTATAAAGGAATTCCGCTGGCAGTTGTAACGGCTATGGCGTTCAGTGAATTATATGGAAAAGAAGTACGCTATTGCTCTGACCGTAAGGAAGAGAAAGATCATGGCGCTGACAAGGGAAGCTTTCTGGGCAGCAAGTTAAAAGACGGTGATCGTGTGATTATGATTGAGGATGTGACAACTTCCGGAAAATCCATGGAAGAGACTGTTCCGAAAGTACGTGGTGCGGCAGATGTGGAAATCAAAGGTCTGATGGTATCTCTGAACCGTATGGAAGTGGGAAAAGGCGGAGAAAAATGTGCACTTGATGAAGTAAAAGATCTGTATGGATTTGAGACTGGTGCAATCGTCTCCATGGAAGAAGTGGTTGAATATCTTTATAACAGAGAATGCAATGGAAGAGTTGTCATTGATGATGCTGTAAAATCTGCTATTGATGCATATTATGAACAGTACGGGGCAAAATAAGATCATTTTTAAGGAGTAATGATATTATGGATAATGAAAAACTGTATCGTGTGATTTCTCATGCAGGCGCCTGGAGCCTGGCACTGGGGATTGCTGTTTTAGTTACAGGTGTTGCTTCTGGTGTAATGTTGATTATCAACGGAGCAAAACTGCTGAAACAGAAATATCAGATCACTTTCTAGTGAACGAGGAAGTATTGTGAATAATAGGACGAAAAAAAGAATCCGCCTTGTAAGCTGGGTTCTGTTTGTGATGTATATCCTGCTTCTGGTTTATTTTCTGTTCCTTTCGGAAGAATATGGAAGAAAAGATTTTGCTCTGAGAGAATATCGTTATAATCTGACTCCCTTTCAGGAAATAAAAAGGTTCTGGATATATCGGGAAAAAGTAGGCTATTTTGCAGCATTCTTAAATCTTGCCGGTAACGTGATCGGTTTTCTGCCGTTTGGTTTTTTTCTTCCAATCATCAGTTACCGGTTTCGTAATGTTTTTTTGACCGGAATTTTGGGATTTTCTTTGAGCCTGTTGGTAGAATGTGTCCAGTTGGTCGGAAAAGTAGGATGTTTTGATGTGGATGATCTTATTTTAAATACTCTGGGTGCGGTGATAGGATATGTGATATTCCTGATCTGTAACCGAATGAGGAGATGGATATATGAAAAGAAGATATAGATATGCATTTACAAAAAAGGATGAGGCGGAAGGAGGCTTTGCGTCTGTCGTATTTGCCGGATGTTCATTGGTTCTGTTTCTGGCGGCTGCCTTCATTTCTTTTATATGGGAAGGAAATGCAGAAAGCTGGATCGGAGCTTTTGGAGTGATGGCAATCCTTTTTTCAATTTGTGGATTTTCTATTGGAATAAAGAGTTTTCAGGAAAAAGAGAAAAATTATAAACTGAGCGTACTGGGAGCTATGGCAAATGGTATTTTTGCGGTTGGCTGGCTGGCACTTTTCCTGATGGGAGTATAAACGATGAATGAAAGATTGAAAAAACAGAAAGAATTTCTTCTGGAAGTGGATAAGATGAAGCAGATTTACCGTCAGACGCATATCCGTGGTGGAAAAAGACAGGAAAATGATGCAGAGCATTCATGGCATTTGGCACTGATGGCTTTCCTGCTCAGTGAACATGCGAATGAAAAGGTGGATGTTTTCAGAGTTATGAAAATGGTTCTGATTCATGATCTGGTGGAAATAGATGCCGGAGACACTTATGCTTATGATGTAGAAGGAAATGCTACAAAACGCCAGCGGGAAGAAAGGGCTGCGGATAGAATCTTTGGAATTTTGCCGGAAGATCAGGGAAAGGAAATCCGTGATCTGTGGGAAGAATTTGAACAGTATGAAACACCGGAATCACAATTTGCCCATGTACTGGATAATTTTCAGCCATTATCTTTAAATGATGATAATGGAGGAATGGACTGGAAGAGTCATCAGGTTCATAAATCTCAGATTTTAAAACGAAATGAGAAAACTCCTGTGGGAAGCCGGGATATTTGGGAATGCATGGAAGAAATAATTCAGAAGAATGTAGAGGAGGGCAATATTATCGATGACTGAGAAAAAAATGTCGGAAGAAAATCTTCAGGAGGAAAGATATTGCCTTGCGGCAGCGAGGGTCAAAGAAATCAAGCTGGAAACGGCGGTTGTGGAACCATTTAGGGATTTTTTTGCATCAACAGCAGTGTTTCTTGAAAAAATCCTTGATTTAAAAGAAAAGATTGCACAGGGTAAATATAAAGAACTTTCGCTGGAAGAACTGCGTCAAAAAAATGGAGAATTATATGAGGATATACTTCCGGCACATTATGGACAGTCTTATGGAAATCCTGCGTATGCGTCAAAAATGCTGGGAAAATCCTATGGACCACTGTTCAGCTTTTTGTATACAGAACTTCGTGGATTGATTGTTTATGCTTTTGAGGGGCGCAACTGGGATATTCTTGTGGGTCTTGAATTGTTTTTGCAGGTATACAGTGAATTTCAGGATGGTGATGTGCCGGAAGCGGAAAATATTCGCCAGGTACTTTACTGGTATATCAATGATTATTGTAAGGAAATGGTAGCGTACCGGATTCTCAGTGAAATTGATTTTGCACAGGACTTTGCTGTAAAGATCATTATGGAATCGGATTTGTCGGATCTCAGATATCTGTATCAGTACGGTGAATATGTTACAAAGCAGGAAGAGAGAACAGCTGCTTTTCTCAATACGCTGCCGGAAGAAGAGATTCAGGCTATTGCACGTACCTATACGGAGGGATACAGAATCGGTTTTGAAAATGCGGGAAAAGATCTGAAAAAGAAGAAAACGGTGAACATCAGATACTGTCTGGGATTTGAACGGATGATTCGGGCGGCGATTCTGCAGTTTGCGCAAATGGGTCTGAAGCCGGTTATTTACCGGGCGGCTGCTCATGCTGTCAATAAAAGACAACATTTTCGAATTGGATATTACGGTGCGATACCGAATCCTCAGTTTGATTATGATCATAGAAATGATGCCGGAATTTTCATGGATGATGATTTTGTGGGACGTAAGCTGCGTGCGGCACAGGAAACATATGAAAGACATAAGAAATTGGCAGCAGAACATGGGGGACCTGCGGTGGTAGAAATATTCGGAACAGTTCCTTTTGTACCGCAAACCTGTGAAAATGCAGTTTCTATGACAGAAAAGCAGCAGAAGTTGCAGGTGCATCTGAATAATGAGATGAGTCAAATCACGAACCGGTATATCAAAGGGGAAGAACGAAGCTTTACCATTATCGCATATCCGGTGCCGGAAATCGGAGAGCAGTTTGAAGCAATCTTCCGTGAGACGGTAAAAATCAATACTTTGGATTATAATCTATATCAGGAAATCCAGCAGAAGCTGATTGATGCACTGGATCAGGGAAACAGTGTACGGATCCTTGGAAAAAACGGAAACCATACGGATTTGAGAATTCAGCTTCACAAACTGAGAAATCCGAAAAAGGAGACCAATTTCGAAAATTGTGTGGCAGATGTAAATATTCCGGTAGGTGAAGTGTTTACATCTCCGGTACTTGCGGGAACAGACGGTGTACTTCATGTAACTAAGGTATATCTGGAAGAACTGCAGTATGAGAATCTGGAACTGAAGTTTAAAGATGGAAAAATTCAGGATTACAGCTGTACGAATTTTGACAGTGAAAAAGAAAATAGAGAGTATATTCAGGAAAATATCCTGCATCATCATAAAACCCTTCCGATTGGAGAATTTGCCATCGGAACCAATACCACAGCTTATCGTATGGCGAAAGAGTATGGAATCGAAGATAAACTCCCTATATTGATCGCTGAGAAAATGGGCCCTCATTTTGCAGTGGGAGATACCTGTTACAGCTGGTCGGAGGATACAAAAGTATACAATCCGGATGGAAAAGAAATCATTGCCCGTGACAATGAAGTATCAATTTTAAGAAAAGAAGATCCGGGGAAAGCATACTTCGGATGTCATACGGATATTACGATTCCGTATGATGAACTGCAGGCAATCTGGGTGGAAAAAGAAGACGGCAGCAGAATAGAACTGATCCGGGACGGCAGATTTGTATTGCCGGGAACGGAAGTTCTGAATGAGCCACTTTAGGACAGGGTAGGACAGGGGACAGACCCCTGTCCTAAATTTATTCAATAGATTGATTAATATCCGAATATTTCAAATCTTCAAATGGAAGATATACTCGCTCCCGTTTCATGGAAGACAGGTAGATTCCTTTAATCATTTCCAGTGTCTTACGTCCTTCCAGTCCGTCTACCATAACTGGTGTATCATTTAAAATAGAGTTGTAAAAGTCACGGAGCTGGATATGGTGGCTGCTTCCCCAATAGTCAGGACCTACATTGGTAGTTTCGTAGGTATTGCGGATCTCTGCATATGTACCATCCAATTCATAGAATCCCATATCCTGAATCAGACCGCAACGTCCCTTTTCACCCATAAGTTCAATGGTGATTGGGGAGTCGGCTCCGTAAATATTGCAGGCATACAGGTTATAAAGGCAGCCGTTTTTAAACATGATTGCTGCGTTTGCAGAATCCTCTACCTTTACGAACTTATGAACATAATTGTGGACGCTTCCTTCAATCCATTCCACATCACTGTCCAGCATATAGCGAACACGGTCAATGCTGTGTATAGCCTGATCAATCAGAACGCCGCCGCCTTCTTTATCCCAGGTGCCTTTCCAGTCACTGCTGGAATAATAGTCCAGCGGACGGTTCCAGGTCAGATAGGAACGGGCAGTGTGGATTTTACCGAAATCACCTCTTGCAATCATTTCCTTCAGCTTTTCTACACTTTTTGTGTAGCGTGTCTGGAAAATTACGCCAAGCTTAACGCCGGTTTCCTTTTGAACTTGAATCATTTCATCTGCATCCTGAAGAGAAATAGCAATAGGTTTTTCAGTCAGTACATGAATACCGGCCTTCATAGCCTTGATTGCCATGACCGGGTGAAGATAGTGGGGAAGACAAAGATGCACAACATCAATATCTTTATCCAGAATCTCATCGAAATCCGTAGTGTAAGGGCAATTGAACTTTTCAGCAAATGCTTTTGCCAGTTCGGGATCTTTATCTACCGCATATACCAGTTCCACCTGATTAGAAAGACGGCGGAAAGCATCTTCATAACAAACGGAAATTCTTCCGCAGCCAACAATTGCAGCTCTCAGTTTTTTCATTTTATTACCTCCTGTTATTCAGAATCTGTCGTAACTGTGAAGGCGCTGAAAACTTACGTTCAGCCGATAAAAAAGGAGCCGGACAGATTCTGTGTAAAATCATAATGAATATCAAAGAAATATTTCATTCCGCCTACAAAGTAAGCAGTAGAATCCAAAAAACTGTATCGTATCTGAACCGAATCTAACATTCTGTGAAATCCGGTTTCTTTCAGACGGGAAGAAACCTCGTCCAGGAAAAGCGGTCCCAGATTTTTTCCTTTTCCTCCGATGATTATGAGTTTTGGATGCACAAGACAGATAAGATTTCGCAGGGCTATAGAAAAATCATTTGCCATATCACGGAGTACTTTCTGAGAAGCCGGATCTCCGTAAAGTGCAGCAGAACTCAAGTCGGCGTAAGTGATTTTTGAGTTCAAAAGAAGTGAGGAATGACATCCGGCATTCCGCAAACGCTCATTTAGAGAATCTTCACTGATCATCAGTTCGAGACAACCTTTATTTCCACAAGAACACTGTTTGCCCTCCGGATCAATGGAATAATGTCCAAACTGCGTATAGGATGCAGTGGCATTGCCTAAAAGTTTATCATGGATAAAGAGCGCAGCTCCGATGCCATGCTGAAAATTAATATAGGCAAAATCTTTTTGGGTAATCCGAGTGTATATTTTTTCAGCATATGCTGCACAGGCGGTATCGTTCAGTATGGCTACCGGAAAATCGGAAAAAACAGAACGAATCTCTGCAAGAAGATCGGGGCTTTCATTTGGAGAAACCTTCAATGTTGTGGTGAAAATATTCATCCGGTCTGCGTCAATCATAGCAGGTACCACAATGCAGACACCAAGAATCTGTTCTCGTAAAATGTCTTCAGAGAGAATTTTGTCCAGAAGCAATCTGGAAGATGATATATAAGGATCATTTTCATAATAGGGCTGGCTGATTTCTTTTACAATTACACCGCAGATATCTACAAGATTTGCAGTTATATTTTTAGAACTCCATCCAATCACAACCACGAAATGATGGTTGTGCAGAAGCTGTAGTCCGTTTGGCTTTCGCCCTACAGAAGAAGTATCATCCAGTATTCCTGTGTCCTGAACAAATTTTTTCTCAATCAATTCATCAATGAGAGAGGAAACTGTTGTTTTGCTAAGTCCTGTCAATTTGGAAAGCTGAGCCCGTGAGACACCGGGTGTCTGCTGAATATGGCGATACAGTATTTTAAGATTATTATTTTTTATTAATTGTTGATTTACAAGTTTCATAGAGACACACTTTCATAACTTATTTTACACTTACCATATCACAAACAAAATAAGAATGAAAGCAGTCTTTTTCATTACCCGATGAAAAAAGAAGAAATGTTGTCATCGGTAAAACTATAATGCATATCAAAAAAGTATTTCATTGCTCCGTTCAGAAAAGAATCACTGGGGAGACTGGAATATCGGATATTCACAACATCTACCATTTTACGAAATCCTGTATGCTTCAGTCCTTGTCTGACCTCGTTCAGGAACAATTCTCCCAGAGAAGGAATTTTCCCGCCAAGGACAATAAGAGACGGATTTACGGTACAGATTAGATTTCCAAGTGACTGAGCCAGTTCCCATGCCATCTGTCGTATCATGGAAATGGCGGTTGGATCACGGAAGGTTACGGCTCTTCCCAGATCGGAATATGTAACATAGTCCTGATATTCCAGAGAAGGAATAGAGCCAAATTCGGAAATACGGGATTTGAGCCTGCTTTCAGAAATTAAGGTTTCCAGACAGCCATGATTGCCGCAGACACACAAAGGTCCTTTGGGATCCACAGAATAATGGCCGAACTGGGTAAAGGAACCACTGGCTTTTCCGAGCATACTTCCCTCAATAAAGAGGGTAGCCCCGATGCCTCGGTCAAAATTCAAAAAAGCAAAATTTTTTTCCTTTATACAACCGTAGATTTTTTCTGCGTAGGAATAACAGGCGGTGTCTTCCATAAGAGCGACAGAAAACTCTGGAAAAGCAACGCGAAGAGAATCAATCAGATGCTCACGCTCGGAATCCAACAGGCTGAGGGTGGTGGAATACACTTCATTATGGGTGGCATCAATCATGGCAGATACAACCACACAGATTCCCAGTATCCTTTTGGAATCATACTGTTTCAGTATCGAGTGATACAGACAGGATGAGGAACAGGAAATATATGTTTCGTGAGAACTTAAATAATACTCTTCTCTGTAAACGATAGTTCCGGCAATATCGATCAGACAGGCACATACCCTGTTTTCTACCCAGTTAAGTACCAGTACGTAGTAACTGTTGGTTCTTACATGAAGACAATTAGGTTTACGTCCTATACTGTCGGAGTCACCGATACCGCTGTCCAATATGAATTCCCGTTCAATCAGTTCGTCAACCAGTGTAGAAACAGTGGTTTTACTCAAATGGGTCTGTTTTGCAAGATTGGCTCTTGATATTCCAGGGGAGGAATAGATAGAAGTATAAAGAAGTTTCATATTGGTATCTTTGATCAGCTGTTGATTGACTAATTTCATTTGTTTTCACCTCCAATCTACAGAATTAGTACAGTGACTTTATCAAAAATATCCTACCATAGAATTTGAAAATAAGCAATAAGTCTTTGGGAAAAGTTAAGTATGATGTTAATTGCTCTAAAATGATAAAATATTCAGACAATAAATCAATATACAGAAAATACACCGAAAAATAATCAGGCAAAAACATAAAAATAAACAGAAATAATAGTTTGAATGGTGGAGTAAGTAAATAAACTGGTATAATGCACAAAATAAAACATAAATAATAGTGAAAATTATAACAAAAGTAAAGATTAAACAAAAAAAGTAGTAAATATTATTGACATAATGATGAGAAGATGGTATTGTAATACCAAGCTAAGTGTTAAGAAAGGAAGTTAAACAGCAGTGGGTAAGACAAAAACAAATGTTTAACTTTTATTTTTTGACACAATAGTAAAGTCACTGGACAAACAAAAAAGAAAGAGGTGATAAAATATGAAAGTTGGTGTAATTGGATGTGGAGGTATGGGAACTACGCATTATCTTGCACTGAAAGCATTGTCTTCCCAGATGGATGTAGAGGTTGTTGCACTGGCAGATTGCAGAAAAGAATTTCTTGACAAAGCAGCTTCCTATTTTCCGGAAACCAGAACCTACCAGTATGGTATGGAACTGATTGAGGAGGAAACATTGGATGTGCTTCATATCTGTCTTCCGAGTTATCTGCATGTGAGTCATGCAGTGGCAGCTATGGAAAAAGGTATGAACGTATTTGTTGAAAAACCGGTATGCTTGACAGAGGAAGACGCAAAACTGATTCTGGAGGCAGAAAAGAAAACCGGAGTCAAAGCTATGGTAGGTCAGGTGGTTCGTTCTTTCGAAGAATATAAGTATCTGAAAGAAATTTTTGATAAGAAAACATACGGAAAATTAAATTCTGTGATTCTTCAGAGAATCAGCGGTGATGTTTGCTGGGGATTTGAAGACTGGTTCCATGATGAAAAGCGAAGCGGTTCCGTAGTACTGGATCTTCATGTTCATGATGTGGATTTCCTTCGATATATGTTGGGTGAACCGGACAGCTTCGATGTAAAAGCAGTAGCTTTTGAAAGCGGAATGATCAATCAGATTATTACATCTTATGAATTTGGTGATGTCTTTGCTGTAGCTGAGGGTGTATGGGATGTTTCTCCGGCATTGAAGTTCCAGTCAAGCTTCAGAGCTTGTTTTGAGGAAGCAACGCTGGTATTTAACAGTGCACAACAGCCGTCTTTGACAGTATATAAGAAAGATGGTACGGTGGAAGTTCCGGAATTAAAAGCTGAGTATAATCAGGATAGTGATGTGGCCGGAATTAACATATCAAATCTGGGACCGTATTATACAGAGATAAAATATTTCCTTGAATGTGTTCGTGATAACAAACCGATTACAATAGCACCTTTGATAGAGGGTGTAAAATCAGTAGAACTGGCATTACGGGAATGGGAAGCAGCTGAAAAATATGTGAAAGGTCACAGATAGACTACATATTTTATGATAGTTTTATCGCAGTTAGCGATGAAAAATAAATTATTTTAAGGAGGAAACAATTATGGCAAAGAAAACACTTGCAATTCTGTTGTCCGCAGCTATGGCAACATCCATGTTGGCAGCTTGTGGAGGTTCCGACACAAAGACAGACGAAGGAACAGCTGATAATACAGCAACAGAAGACACAGCAACCGATGACGCAGCAGATGATAAAGCAGAAGAGGAAACAAGCTCAGCTGACGAAGTTGTCCTGAAAGTATTTGATGCACATGCTTATGGTCTGGATCAGTATGCAGAGATGGTTGAAGCATTTGAAAAAGATCATCCTGGAGTAAAAATTGAAGTTCAGCATGCAGCTAATGACTCTGCTACACTTCTTCAGTCCCGTGTAAACTCAGGAGATGTTCCGGATGTATTTGACGTTGAGTCCGGTACTTCTGCAAAAATGTATTATGAATATGCATATGACTGGACAAATGATACAGACGTAACATCTTTGTTCAATGAAGATGCGCTGGAAACAGGAAGAGATGATGATGGAAAAATCAAATCTCTGCCATGGACTTATGAAAACATGGGAATTCTTTATAATAAAGATTGTTTCGAACAGGCAGGAATTACTGAACTTCCAACTACAATAGATGAACTGGAAGAAGCATGTAAAAAACTGGAAGCAGCCGGTATCACAGCATTTGCAATGCCTGCAAAAGAAACATGGGTACTTGGACAGCTGGCAACTCATTTTATGATGGATAAATCCCTGGATGCTTCAGGAACAGCAGAGGCAATCAAATCCGGCGAACTGAAATTTGCTGATATGCCAAACTGGAACAACCTGTTTAAACTTTTGGATCTGGCTGTTGAATATGGTCCGGATAAACCACTGGAAATTGACTGGGAAACATCTGAAAACATGCTGGCAAACGGACAGGCTGCTATGATTCATATGGGTGACTGGTGTCAGTCAACTCTGGATTCTTTCAATCCGGATGCAAACATTGGTTTCCTTCCATGCCCGGTTGGTGACAGCGCAAATGACTGCACATTGCTTTCCAACTGTAACTGGACTTATATTGTAAACAAAGATTCTGAAAATCTGGATCTTGCAAAAGAGTATCTTACCTACATTCTGACATCTGATATGGGTCAGTACTGGATGTGTGAAGGTGTTGGTGCCGTACCTGGAGTTAAGACTGATAAAGAAGTAAAAGGTAAGCTGGCTAACGATGCTAAGACATATATCGCAGAAGGAAAAACAAACGGATGGATTCATACAATCGCTCCTCAGGGATATGGCGATACCTGCGGACCTTACCTGCAGGCATATATGACAGGTGATATGAGTGCTGAAGAAGTAACACAGTGCTTCCAGGAGTTCTGGACAGCCGGCTGATTTCAGGATTTTGTATGAAACAGTCAGATGTAATATTTGATTTATAATATTTGTTTGGACAAGGGGGTAGGGAGGTAAAATTCCCTGCTCCCTTTTTATAGCAGAAGTATTGGAAAAGTACTAATTGAAATCATAATCATTCAGGAGGGGATAAAGTTGAAAAACAAAAAAATAAAAGAAAATCTTCTGTTTGCATTGTTTGTTTTTCCGGCAGTTATTTTCGTATTGTTTGCTACGGATATACCATTCTTAATGAATTTGTATTATTCTGTGTTTGATTGGAACGGTGTCGGAAAAGAAATGACATTTGTAGGACTTGATAACTTTGTAAAAATATTTACCAATGACAGCCTCTTCTGGAAGGGCGTCAAATTTACATTGA
>SFQZ01000122.1 GCA_004562915.1 bacterium | reverse complement strand
TCAGCATAAAAATACAGCCACATTCTCTAATTTTTCCCAAATGTGGCTGTACCTGTTGCATTTACTTTGACAAAGTTGCATTTACTTTGTCATTTAACCGAATCCCTACAGAATCCCTACACGGAACTCATCGGATCTCTATAAAATTCTCCTATAATCTGTACAAATTACTCCCACGCCTCGATCATACGAAGCAGCTGTTCCATCGTCTCGATTTCATTTACCGCTGCACGAAGTTTTGCAGAATGTGGATAGCCTGCCGTATACCACGCCACATGTTTGCGCATTTCGCGGATTCCTGTATATTCTCCTTTATACTGTAACTGAAGCTGTGCATGACGGAGAATCATTTGCTTCACTTGCGAAAGTTCCGGTCTGGGAAGTAATTCCCCGGTATCCAGATAATGAGTAATCTGTCGGAAAATCCATGGATTTCCCTGAGCAGCCCGTCCAACCATAATTCCGTCACATCCCGTCTCCCGGATCATCCTTTCAGCACTTTCGGGAGAATCCACATCTCCATTTCCGATAACCGGAATCGAAACAGCGTCTTTTACCTGCCGGATAATATCCCAGTCTGCCTTTCCCGAATAATACTGCTGCCTGGTTCTTCCATGAACAACGATTGCCGCCGCACCGCTGTCTTCTATGATTTTTGCAATTTCTACGGCATTGACAGTTTCCTCATCAAATCCTTTTCGGATTTTTACTGTCAGTGGCTTTTTAATAGCTTTCGCCATGGCAGACACAATGTCCCGAACCAAAGCCGGATTTTTCATAAGTGCCGACCCTTCTCCGTTATTGACTACCTTGGGAACCGGACATCCCATATTGACATCCAGAATATCAAAGGGCTTCTCTTCGATTCTTTTTGCCATTTCACTCATAATATAAGGATCCGAACCAAACAGCTGAAGGGATACGGGATTTTCCTCCGGCTCGATCCGCATCAGCTCCTCTGTATTTTTATTATGATAATAAATGGCTTTGGCACTCACCATCTCCATGCATAAAAGCCCCACACCCTGTTCCCGGCACAAAAGACGAAATGGCAAGTCGGTTACCCCTGCCATTGGTGCCAGAATTACATTATTCTGAAGATTTACGTTTCCAATCTGAAGCTTCATGCATCCTCCCCGTCTTCTACGTCTTCTCCCAGGAAAAATACGCGGTAATACATCTCCAGAGATTCCAGAAGATCACGCTTTTCCTCCTGAATCTTTTTGATTCGAAGAACGCTTCCAATCTCGTCATACATAGCATCCGCTTCCAGTGCTTCCGTCTTGAACTGCAGATTTCCCTCTTCATCAAACTCCAGAGTGAATACACCACCGATTTCTTCTGTATACATTACACATAAAATCTGCAGCTCGTCTTTCACCTGCTGAGGGAGCGAATCAAAATCCTGGTTGAAATAATACTTTTGCTCATAAGCACTGGCTCCACACAATACAATTCTATCCGAATACATGCATTTTCCTCCTACACATAGCTGTAAAGTCCACGGACGGACACTTCTCCCGAGTATACTTCTTCCACAGTACCGTTCTCTCTTTCTACCAGAAGCTCTCCCCGTTCATTGATCCCTCTTGCAATACCAGAATATTCATTGCCCGGTTGCAGCACACGCACCGGCTGGTTATAATTGGCAAGAACGGCCTGATATGCCTCAAGAAGTCCTGAAAGATCCTGTGTTTTCTCGAAAATCTCATAATTACGTTCAAAGAGCTTCATGGTTTCGGCTACCAGTTCTGCACGATTCACCGGGTGTCCCAGCTCCATCTGCAAAGATGTGGCTTTATCCTGAAGTTCCGGAGGAAATTCTCTCATGTTGGCATTGATTCCCACACCGATCACCAAATACTCAATATAATCCATCTGAGCATTCATCTCTGTCAGAATTCCCACCACTTTCTTTTTATTCAGCACCACATCATTGGGCCATTTGATACAGGTAGCCAGCTGCAGAACATTACGAATGGCCTGTACCACAGAAAGCCCCATCACCAAAGTAAGCATGGAAGCTCTCTCCGGACGAATCTGCGGCCGGATCATAAGCGTCATATAAATAGCAGATGCTTTTGGGGATTCCCACACGCGGCCTCTGCGTCCCTTTCCCTTTACCTGGCAGTCCGAAACAACCAGTGTCCCCGACACAGCACCATCTTCCGCCAGTCTTTTCGCCTGGGTATTGGTAGAATCAATTTCCTCATAAAAATAAACTTCCTGTCCCACCCAGCGGGTATCCATACGGCTTTTGATTTCACTCTCTCCGAGCACATCCGGCACTTCAACCAGGCGGTACCCTTTATTTTGTACCGCCTGAATCTCATATCCTTCTTCTTTTAACTGTTTCATATATTTCCATACGGCAGTCCGGGAAACTCCCAGCTGTTCACACAATTCCTGACCGGAAATATAACCATTCGTGCCTCTCAGCACTTTCAATACTTTTGTCTTTGTCGATTCCATGAACTGTGCTCCAATTACGCTCCCAATGTAGCTGCCATAACCGCCTTGATCGTATGCATACGGTTCTCAGCCTCCTGGAATACTTTAGACTGTTCGGACTGGAATACTTCATCTGTTACTTCCATCTCTGTCAGTCCAAAACGCTCACCCATCTCTTTTCCAATCTGTGTGTTCAGATCATGGAAGGACGGCAGACAATGCAGGAAAATCGCTTTCTCTCCGGCATTTTCCATTACTTCCTTTGTCACCTTATAGGGAGTGAGATCATGAATTCTCTCTTCCCATACTTCATCCGGCTCTCCCATGGATACCCATACATCCGTACAGATCACATCTGCACCTTTTGTTCCTTCCATCGTATCCTCTGTCAGAGTGATCGTAGCACCGGACTCTTTTGCATATTCCTGACACTGTTTTACCAGTTCTTCAGACGGGAAATATTTTTTCGGTGCACATGCCACAAAATCCATACCCATCTTTGCGCAGGCAATCATATAAGAATTGCCCATATTGTAACGGGCATCCCCCAGATATACCAGTTTGATCCCTTTTAATCTTCCGAAATTTTCCCGGATAGTCAGCATATCCGCCAGCATCTGCGTGGGATGGTACTCATTGGTCAGACCATTCCACACCGGAACACCGGCATATTTTGCCAGTTCTTCCACGATTTCCTGCCCATATCCACGATATTCAATCCCTTCATACATACTCCCCAGTACTTTTGCGGTATCGGCAATACTTTCCTTCTTTCCAATCTGAGAACCTTTTGGATCCAGATACGTAGTTCCCATGCCAAGATCGTGCGCTGCCACTTCAAAAGAACAGCGGGTTCTTGTGCTTGTCTTTTCAAAAATCAGGGCAACATTTTTTCCATGCAGTGTATCTACAGAAATTCCCTGTTTTTTCTTGTCTTTCAGTTCCGCTGCCAGATCAAGCAGATAGGAAATCTCCTCAGGCGTGTAATCTTTCAATGTCAGAAAATGGCGTCCTTTTAAATTCATAATATTTCCTCCTCCGGTTCTTATATATCGTTTTCCTCCTGAATCCGGTCCTATCTGTCAAAAAACAGAGTAAATACCGGAAGTTCATTCTTTTCTTCTCTGGTCATACCGTTCATTTTCTTCAGAACCGCATCTCTCAGTTCCTCCACCGCATAAATTCTGTATTTGGATATCCGGCAGAGCTTCGCTGTGGCTTCCAGAGCTGCCAGATACAATTCCTGATAATTCCATTCTCTGGAAAGCTTCAGTTCCAGTGCCGTTCCCGGTAGCACGATCTCCGTCATACAGCGCAGCCACTGGGAACTCTCTTCGTGAATATGATACCATTCCATAAAACGCGCTGTAGCTGACTCCGGTATTTGCAGTAGTTGCTTTAAATAATAACACTCTTCCTGATTTTCTTCAATATAATAAATACGCCCTTTCAGCCCATAAATCATTCTTTTTGCATCATAATATCCGATTTTCATATTTCGGACACTCTTTCGGTGATTAAAATCAATGATATTTCCCAGATCCACTCTCGGTTCAATGGTCAGGATATTCGTCCCCTCTGGAATCTTCACTTTCTTTTCTCTTCCGATTCCGAAAATCCGTATCATAATAATATCCTCATATCCCCGGTCAACCAAGGAATCCAGGGGAACATTGTTGATAGCTCCACCATCGATATAGGTCTTCCCATGCAGCTTTTCATTTTTAAACAACGGAAAAATATAAGCACTGGCCAGCAGAAAATCCTTCATCTGTCCCGGTTCTACTGTCTTCAGGTCAATATCCAGTTCCCGGAACTGATCCACACTGAAAGTTTTGATATACAGTTCTATGGGGGATTCCTTAATCTTTTCCTCATCTACCACTTCCAGAAGCAGATCTTTGAGAGGAGTTACATCCAATCCTCCCTCTCCCATCCGTTCAAATACATTGCTGATTGCCTCCCAGAAGGGCATTTCCCGCTCCAGCAGTTGCTGCATCTTCTCATCTTCCACATCCATCACCTGGGAATAGGTCAGATTACCCCACACACTTTCCGCCAGTTCCAGATCTCCCATGCACATCAGAGCACCGTTTAACGCTCCCACACTGGTGCCGGCAATTCCTTTGATCTTCACTCCGGCTTCCCTCAGAGCTTTCCAGGCCCCAACCTGATACGCACCCTTGGCACCGCCCCCTTCCAGAACGATTCCGTATTCCTTGTCTAAATCAATTACTGGTTTCATATTACCTCCTGAAAAAATGAGACTGCAGAACAAGGCTCTAACCTTATCTGCAGTCCCCCACAACTTTTTATTATTTATCACTCATGATTTCTTTCAGGGACGTAGCAAGTCCTGCCAATCCCTGTAGATCAGACGGTACGATAATCTTTGTAGCTTTTCCTTCCGCCAACTGAGCCAGTGCTTCCAGGCTTTTCAGCGTCAGAACGGATTCATCCGCACCGGCTTCTTTCAGGAAACGAATACCATCCGCATTGGCCTGCTGTACTTTCAGGATAGCCTGTGCCTCACCTTCTGCTTCTTTGATCATTTTTTCTTTCTGTGCTTCCGCTCTCAGGATTGCTGCCTGTTTTTCAGCTTCTGCATCCAGAATTGCAGATTCTTTTTTGCCTTCTGCCACAAGAATCGTAGATTTTTTTTCACCTTCTGCGATCAGGATAGACTCACGGCGTTCACGCTCTGCCTTCATCTGTTTTTCCATGGCTTCCTGAATCGCTGCAGGCGGCATGATATTTTTCAGTTCCACTCGATTGACTTTGATTCCCCATGGATCCGTCGCCATATCCAGAGCGGCACGCATTTTGGTATTGATTACTTCACGGGATGTGAGCGTTTCATCCAGCTCCATATCACCGATAATATTTCTCAGTGTAGTAGCGGTAAGATTTTCGATGGCCATGATCGGATTTTCCACACCGTACGCATACAGCTTCGGATCCGTAATCTGGAAAAATACAACCGTGTCGATCCGCATCGTTACATTGTCTTTTGTAATAACCGGCTGCGGAGGGAAATCCACCACCTGTTCTTTCAGATTCACTCTGTTCGCCACTCTGTCAATAAACGGAACTTTAAAATGAATTCCTGTGGACCAGGTTCCCTGATAAGCTCCAAGACGCTCTACAACAAAAGCTTTCGCCTGAGGAACTACTTTCACACAGGACATGGCAATCAATAACACCAAAACAAAAAATAATATCAACCCAATAAATATACTCATTCCTGTCATCATATAGACCACCTTTTACCCTTCTTTTTTTCTTACAATGAGTTTTACCCCTTCAACTCTTCCGACTTCTACTATAGCACCTTTTGGTATTACTTCCTGGCTTTCCTCTGATCGGGCTGTCCATTCTAACCCGTTCACCTGCACGACCCCCTGCGCTTTCAGATTATCGATAGATTCTGTAACCACTGCCTCTTTTCCTACCATGCTGTCTACATTCGTCTTCATCCGATCCTTATTCATATAACGGATCGCCAACGGTCTCGTAAAAAACAGAAGCAGAACAGATACCACAAGAAACAGAACAATCTGCACCCAGATATTCGCATGCAGCAAAGCTGCGACACAGGCTACTAGTGCCCCTCCGGCAAACCATATGGTCGTAAGTCCCAGGGTAGCAATCTCAATCACCAGCAACACAATCACTATGGCAAGCCAACAGATTGCTTCCATATCTTATCTCCCTCCTTCTTACCGAAAACTTCGGTAATATTTCTAAACAATGATGCTTGTTATTGTTTTATCATACACTATTTACGGAATAATAACAATCAAAACCCCGTAAAAATTCAAATTGTAAGATTTTTTTAATTCATGTCATATTTAAAAAATTAAGGGGCTGTCGGGAAATAGCAGTTTTGGCCCCTGATGTGTAAGAAGGAGACAGTCCGGCAGAAATTCAGACTTTTTCAAGGCACTGATTTTCTACGGA
>SFQZ01000022.1 GCA_004562915.1 bacterium | reverse complement strand
AAAGTATCGGTTATTATGTAAAGAAAAGCCACAGAAAAAACGTTAACTATGCAGACTTAAGGACATCGCTTTCCATAAGTACTTGCTTTCCATAATATCGGTAGGTTATCTCAATGCTTTCGTGTCCTACACGGTCAGCGATTGCCACCGCCGAAAATCCCATATCAATTAAAAGGGAAATATGGCTGTGTCTGAGATCGTGAATACGAATACGCTTTACCCCTGCGGCTTTTGAGCCACGCTCCATCTCTCTGCTCAAATAATGCTTTGAGATATTGAAAATGCGGTCTTTTTTGCCCACGCCGTAGAGCATACCGAGATAATCCTGCATTTCTTCACAAAGAAACTGCGGCATTTTAATGGTACGGTTGCTTTTCTTGGTTTTAGGTGTGGTAATCACATCCCGCCCTTTCAAACGCTGATAGGATTTGTTAATGGTAAGCGTACCTTTTACAAAATCGAAATCGGCAGAGGTTAATGCCAACAGTTCGCCTTCACGGATGCCGCACCAATATAAAACCTCAAAAGCATAGTAGGAAACGGGTTTGTCCATCATTTCATCCGCAAACTTTTTATACTCGTCTTTTGTCCAAAACTTCATTTCCTTGCGTTCCTCTGTGCCCATATTTCCGGCTTTGGAAGCGGGGTTGGAACGAAGGTCATAGTGTCTGACAGCGTGGTTAAAAATGGCGCTGAGTTGATTGTGGACGGTCTTGAGATAGGTCTGCGAATATGGCTTGCGGTTTTCGTCACGGTAGGCAAGCAGTTCATTCTGCCACGCCATAACATCCTTCGTGGTTATCTCGCTGATAATTCGCTTTGCAAAGTAAGGCATAATCTTGGTTTCCACGATATGCTCTTTGGTCAGCCAAGTGTTTTCTTTCAAGCGGGGCTTAATATCGTTTGCATAAAGCTCAAAGAAGGCTTCAAAGGTCATATCCATATCGGCGGCGTTCTGCTGCTGAAAGGTACGCTCCCATTCGACTGCTTCTTTTCTTGTTTCAAATCCTCGCTTGCATTTCTGCTTGCGTTCGCCCTTCCAATCTAAATATCGGGTAAGGACATACCAAGTGCCGTTGTCGCTCTTGTATACCGGCATTTATATCACCACCTTTCCATTGTGATAAAGTCTTTCGTAGAAATACTCTCGGTTGATACGCCCTGCGATTGTTATGAAGCCTTTAGCTTTTAACTCATCGTTCAACTGTCTTATGACCTTATAGGCGAATGAAGTTGAAACTTCGAGGACTTCCGCAACTTCTTCTACTCGCATAAATTTGTTTTCCATTCTGATCTTCCTTTCTTAATAGTAATTGTGATTTGTGCTGCCGTTCTGCCGTCACAAGTTCCTGCAGGCATTCCCACTTGTCGATGGGCGCTGTGCAGTCCCCTTACGGAGCGCTCACTTCCTTTCGGAAGGTCTTGGCGGTTTGTGCTTGATCGGACGGTCATTTAATTTTCTGCAAATACACTAACGGTATTTGTTTAACCATTATACCAAGCAAATTCCGTTAAGTCAAGAGGTTTGCAAGAAAATATTTAACTTTTTTGCTTTGGTTATCTTGACAACGCCCAAGCGTATATGCTATACTATGTTCACAGCACATAGATTGGAGAAGATAACTATGGCAATCGGTGAAAGAATACGTTTTTTGCGTAACCTAAAAGGTATGACTCAAAAGTGGCTCGGTATTGCTGTCGGTTTTCCCGAAAAGACCGCCGACATTCGTATGGCTCAATATGAGTCCGGCTCAAGAACACCCAAAGCAGATTTAACGCAATCGCTTGCACAAGTATTAGAGGTTTCGCCTTTGGCTTTGACCGTACCGGACATTGACAGCGAACTCGGTCTTATGCATACGCTTTTTACATTAGAGGATATTTACGGCTTCAAGATCGACAAGGTCGATGATGAAGTTTGTATCCGTCTTGACGGCAGAGTAGGTAGCAACGCTTCTATTCAGAAATACTTTGCTGCTTGGCAGAAGCAAGCTGAAAAGTACAGAAACGGCGAAATCTCCAAAGAGGAATATGACCGTTGGCGTTACAACTATCCTAAGTTCGATACCGAAAGCGGATGGGTTAAAGTCCCTTCACAAGAACTCAGCGATGCAATGGTCGAAGCATTCAAAGACCACTTAAAAGACAAATAAAGACGACAAAAAGCCCTTAACTGCGTTATCCACAGTTAAGGGCTTTCATCGTCTTATAATACGGTTACATTAGTCCCAATCCACGCATTGTTTATTCTGATAACCTGCAAACCATACGGGATATAGAATAAAGGGTGCTTCAAAGGGTGTTATCAAATTGTTATCAAAAGGGGTGGTCGAAGTCCGAAAAACCTTGATATTACTGGGTTTTTGAGCCTTCGTTAATTATTCCCACTCTATAATGGAATTCTGTAAAGGAGAGATGTAATTATGGATATGAATCAAATCAAAGAAAATAAACTTAAGACTATCCTTCGGTTTTCAATCCCAAGTATCATAGCAATGCTTTTGGAAACGGTAATCACAATAACTGACGGTTATTTCACTGGCAATTATGTAGGTGAAGATGCGCTGGCAGCCATTAATCTGGGATTACCGATTCTTTACTTTTACCTGGGCGTAGGGTTATGCATCGGTGTTAGTGGAACGGTAATCTGTGGAAGACTGCTTGGAGCAAAGGATGAACGCAAGGCCTCCGAAGTGTTTTCACAGACGATTGTAACGGCCACGGTGATATGTATATTAGCATCACTAGTAATATTAGGGTTGTTTGCTCCTATCCTAAAGGTATTGAGAGCAGACGGGAATCTGTCCGCATACTTTACCGGGTACTATAGGATCATGCTTTTCAATTATCCGCTGATGGTGATTGGAACCATATTTGGAATGTTTATCCGCGTGGATGGAAAACCTCAGGTGTGCATGCTTGTAAGTATCATAAGTTGTATTCTAAATGCAATCCTTGATGACATTCTGGTAGGCAGATTGGCGATGGGAGTACAGGGAAGTGCTATAGCATCACTTATCGTGCAGGTGATTGCAGTTATTGTTCAGTTTATATATTTCATTAGACTGTCAGCAGGCATACGTTTTAGACATTACAGATTTGACAGAGCAGTGAATAAAGAAACCATTTTTAATGGTTCCTCTGAATTTATCGGGGAGATGGCAAGTGCAATATCTATGTTTGCATTTAACTATGTGTTGATGAAATATGTTGGAGCAGAGGGGGTTGCTGCGTTCACGATTCTTGGGTTTACAGTATACGGATACAGCATGATTGCTATTGGTTTCGGACAGGGGCTGACGACTCTTGTAAGTGTTTGCTGGGGCGCGAAGGAACAGAAAACAGCAATGCAGCTGCGCATTCTGACGAATAAGATATTATTTGGAATAGGCGCTTTGTTTGCAGTATGCTTTTTCGTATTAGGGAGAAGTTACGCAGGTATGTTTGGATGCAGCAGCAGTGTAGCAGATATGGTATCCGCAGGATTTCGATTTTACGCTGTTACATTTCTGATTATGGGATATGATGTGATAAATTCGATGTATTTTACCAGCTGCGGTGATGCGTTAAGTTCTGCTCTGATATCGTCTCTAAGAGGAATGATTCTTCTTCTTGCATTTACATTCATCTTCCCGGCTATATGGGGAATGACAGGAGTATGGATGGCGGCTCCGGCGACAGAAGCTTTGACAGCGATCGTTTCGGCATGGCTGATCACTAAACAAAAGAAGATGATGGAAAGCAGGTGATCTGCAGTGGATGAGAAAGACAGCACTACGATTCGAAGTGCAGTGATCAACAAAGCGATTAGTTATATATTTGAAAATATAGATGAAGAAATTACGGTGGATGATGTGGCCAGACATTGTTCTTATTCAAAATATCATCTTATGCGAATGTTTAAAGAGGATACCGATGAAGCATTGTATCAGTTTATCAAACGTGTCCGGCTTGAAAGAAGTGCCTGGAGACTTAAAGTAGAAAAGGATAAAAGCATTACAGAAATTGGTGTAGATTATGGATATTCGTCTTCTAATTTTGCAACGGCATTTAAGAAACATCTGAATGTAACTCCGGCTGATTTCAGGAAGCTCAGTGAACAAATGGTGGAACGGAATTCTTTTGCACATGGGATATCACTTGACGAATTAGAAGAGTCGGAAAAACTGATTACGGTCGAGTATCTTAACAGCTTTATGGTTGTGTATGAGCGTAAGAAAGGCAATTATCATAATCTGCCGGAAGAATGGTGTAAGTTTATTAAAAAGTATGAACATTTGTCTTCAGAAGATACGCTTTATATTGAATGTACCATTGATGATCCGTCAATTACGGATGAAGACAGATGCATGTATGAACTGTGCCAGACAATTTCACCGGACCACCCGGTGCTGAAAGAGGATACCAGTATCTTGACTCATACCTTTGATGGCGGTAAATATGCAGTTTATCATTTTAAGGGATTTCCACAATTTCTCTTTATGGTATATCAGGAGATGTTCTGCAGGTGGCTTTCAAAGACCGGAAATCAGCTTGATGAAAGACCGATACTTGATATATATCGAAACGTAGGTGATGATGGATATATGGAAATCGACATTTGTTTTCCACTAAAATGAGAGGCATTTGCTGAAGTAAATGATAGAATAATAAATACATTTAAACCTTAATTGTTATTTTATCTTTGCAAAAGAACTCGACAGCTTCTAGTTAAAAATACGCAGTTCGCATGACTACCTTGATAGAAGTGGGATTGTACGGGGAATGAGCGGCAGCCCGATCATCCAGAACGGGAAGCTGGTGGGAGCCGTTACCCATGTGCTGGTCAATGACCCGACGAGGGGGTACGGAATTTTTATCGAGAATATGCTGGAGCATTGACAAAATGGTTCAGATATTGTAGAATAAAACCACCGAAAAGGTGGTTTTATTTTGCGCAAAATGAGGTTTTATCATGGAAAAAAGAGAAGAATTACAAGAACAGGCAGATAAGTTAAAGAGAATCAGAGCCGGTTTAGACTTGAGCAGAAAAGCATTTTCAGAGTATATAGGTATCCCGCTTCGCAATTTGGAAGAATGGGAAGCAGGCAGAAGGAAAATGCCTGAGTATCTGCTTCGGATGTTGATATATTATGTAAAAATGAATCAATATCTGGAGAAAAATGGGATGAAAGAAGAAATGGAAAGGAAGGTGTTTGATGAACAGGAATGAAATCATAATTTTTGAAACAGAAGATCATCAGATAAAGTTAGAGGTTAATGTAGAAAGTGAAACGGTGTGGCTGAGCGCTAATCAAATGGCGTTACTATTTGAGCGAGATGAAAAGACAATTCGAAAACATATAAATAATGTTTTTTCGGAATCAGAAGTGGATAAAATTAACAACACGCAAAAAAAGCGTGTTGAAGGTGTAAAGCAATTAGTTCCATTTTATACATTAGATGTCATCATCTCCGTTGGCTATCGTGTGAAATCCAAACGTGGTGTGGAATTTCGCCGTTGGGCTAATTCCGTATTAAAACAGTACATATTGAAAGGGTATGCAGTGAATGATAATCGTATCAGACAGCTGGGGGAAGTGATACGAATTATGAAAAGGACGGAGAATGAACTGGACAGCAAACAGGTGCTTTCCGTAATTGAAAAGTACAGCAATGCACTTGATCTGTTGGATTCCTACGATCACCAGAACATGACTCGCCCGAAAGGAAATGAAACAACATATGTTCTTCAATATGAAGAATGTATGGAGGTAATTCAGAGTATGCGATTTGGGGACGAATCGGATCTGTTCGGTAAAGAGAAAGATGATTCCTTCAAAGGCAGTATCGGAAATATTTATGCAGCCAATCTTTTATACTTTGTAACGAAGAATCATAGTTTTTTTGATGGAAATAAAAGAATTGCAGCAACCATGTTTTTGTATTTTCTGGATAAGAATAATGCGTTGTTTGTAGACGGGAAAAAGAAGATAGAGGATTCAACATTGGTTGCCCTCACGATCATGATTGCTGAATCGAGGCCTGAAGAAAAAGAAATGATGATCAGCGTGATAATGAATTGCATGCAATAAAAATGTTGTCCTTAATGACAATCACTCGTGAGCGGCAGCCCGATCATCCAGGATGGAAAGCTGGTGGGAGCGGTGACACATGTATTGGTGAATGACCCGACAAGGGGATATGGGATTTTTATTGAGAACATGCTGGATGCGGCGGAATAAACAGTACCAGAAGAATACCGGATCAATGGTATGATGTGGATGGTATAACCTGTGCAGCTCCATATTTACCGGCGCTTGCCTGGAAGATGAGACCATGGCAAAAAAAGTATGTCGATTTGTTGATGCGATAAAATAACAGAATGATTGTAAAGCAGGCGATGGGGTGACTATGTCATTGTGTTGCCTGCTTTTATGTACAAAAAGTATTTATTTTTAAATTTTAAAACCACGCATTGCGAAAACTGGAGAGATGTGATATGATGAATGAAACATTACATGGAGGTGTTCAGAAATAATGGAATCTGCAGATAAAATACGGGGCCTTAGGGAACAAACAGGAATGACCAGGAAAGATTTTTCAATACATATTGGAATTCCTCTGAGAACGATAGAGGATTGGGAGGCAGGACGCAGGAGACCGCCGGAATATATTCCACGACTGATTGAGTATCAGCTCAAGTATGAAGAATTAATCGTGAAAAAGCAAAAGAAGGATCAGGATGCAGAAAAATAATGAGATTGTAATTTTTGAAACAGAAGATCATCAGAACATGACACGCCCGAAAGGGAATGAAGCAACATATATTCTTAAAAAAGAAATCAATGGAGAAAGCATCTGTCCGAGAGATTGTTGTGAAGCCTGCTGGATAGAGAAACATCCAAAGTAGTATTATGTCAAAAAACATAAACAAATGAGAAAGGACAAGAGTGTACATTATGATATTTACAGGATATGAAATTGTGTGGCTGTTTTTTGTTTATTCCTTTTTGGGATGGATTTTAGAAACGGTGACAGCGGCTGCAAAACAGAAGCGTTTTGTAAACCGTGGACTTATCAATGGACCGGTCTGTGTGATCTACGGTATCGCAGCCGTACTTATAACGGTTGCATTACAGGAATTAAAAGGATTCTGGTTGTTTTTGGGAATTTTGATTCTGACAACGGTGCTGGAATGGACTGCCGGACATCTGATTGAAAAAATGTATCATGAAAAATGGTGGGATTACTCAAAGATTCGCTGGAATCTGGATGGATATATTTGTCTTCCGGCTTCTTTGTGCTGGGGTGTTCTTGGAATGATTGTCATGAAATGGGGCAATCCATTTTTGTTGAAATTGTATGGAATCATTCCAACATTGCCAGGGAAAATTATTGTCTGGAGCCTATTGATTCTTCTTACAGTGGATGTGGTGGCAACTTTGGTCATCCTTTCCGGGAGAAGCCGCAGGATAGAACAATGGGAGGCTGCAGATGCATGGCTGACGGATATCAGCTCCAGTCTGGGAAGATGGATATATGGTAAAGTAGATACACGTATACAAAAAGCATACCCTGAAGCTGAGAAGAAAGAATTATCTGAAAAAGACAAAACAATTTTTGCGTACGGATGTGATTTCTATAAAATTGCCATGCTGTTTTTTGTAGGAGCATTTCTTGGTGACATCACAGAGACTATTTTCTGTCGAATTACGGCCGGAGTCTGGATGAGTCGAAGCAGTGTAGTATGGGGAGCTTTCAGTATCGTATGGGGTTTGGCGATTGCAGCGGTTACAGCACTTCTTTACAAATACAGAGACAAATCAGACAGATTCCTGTTTTTGATGGGAACATTTCTCGGAGGAGCCTATGAATATCTCTGCAGCGTATTCACTGAGATTGTATTTGGAACTGTATTTTGGGACTACAGCAATATACCTTTCAATCTGGGTGGAAGAATCAACCTTCTCTACTGTTTTTTCTGGGGAATTGCAGCAGTTGTATGGTTTAAAATACTGTATCCGTTTATTTCCTCATGGATAGAAAGAATTCCTGTTAAAATTGGAAAAATGATTACCTGGATTCTCGTTGTTTTTATGTGCTGTAACATCATTGTGACCTGTATGGCTTTGATTCGATACGATGAGAGAGGGCGAGGGGTAAAGGCATCCCACAGCTGGCAGGAGACTATAGATGAACGATTTAGTGATGAGAGAATGGAAAAAATATATCCCAATGCACTGAAAACAGAATAGTGAAGTGTGTGTAAATTCTTGGAAAATAGACATGAATATTGTTGGAACCACTCAAAATATCGGTTTCCCACTCAGAAATTGTCAAACGAAAATACACAATTTAAGGAAAGATGCCTTGATTTGGAAAATGTTTAAATTTATAATACAATTATCATTTGGAACACAGGAAAATCTGTGAGAGGGCCCGCTATTTCCAAACGACGAAAGCAGAAACATAGTTGAATGGAGGAGCGAAAATGGAAAAATTAAATATAGCTATAGCTGATGATAATGAGCGCATGGTGAATCTTCTGGGAACATTGATAAAGGATGACAATGAACTGGAGCTGGTAGGTCAGGCGGACAATGGCAAAGACATTTATGAAATCATAAAGGAAAAAGAGCCTGATGTTGTGCTTCTGGATATCATTATGCCGAAGGTGGATGGATTGACGGTTATGGAAAAAGTAAATCAGGATAGCAGCATGAAAAAACATCCTGCTTTTATTGTTATTTCCGCTGTCGGACAAGAGAGGATCACGGAAGATGCGTTTAATCTGGGTGCATGTTATTACATCATGAAACCTTTTGATAATGAAATGATTTTAAACAGAATCAAACATTTTAAAAATGCAGGTATTGGAAAAAATAGAGAAATGCGAAGAAATGGGACTTTGGAACAGATCAGAGAGGTACCTGTGAGAAATCTGGAAATGGATGTCACGGATATTATCCATGAGATCGGAGTGCCTGCCCATATTAAAGGATATCAATATCTGAGAGACGCGATTATTATGTCTGTGGAGGATATGGAAATGCTGAATTCCATTACAAAAATTCTGTATCCGACAATTGCCAAAAAGCACCAGACCACATCAAGCAGAGTGGAGAGAGCGATTCGTCATGCGATTGAGGTGGCCTGGAGCAGGGGAAAGATGGACACGATTGATGAGTTATTTGGGTACACTGTAAGCACCGGAAAAGGCAAACCAACAAATTCAGAATTTATTGCATTGATTGCCGATAAAATACGTTTGGAGTATAAAAATGCATAAAGAAAACGATATAACACTTTCCTTTTTAGACAAAATGCGATATAATCAGTGTTAGAATTTTTTCAGAAACAATCAGGGAGGTTTATACGCATGAAAAAGGTGTTATATGTTGCGTCGGAAGCAGTACCGTTTATAAAAACAGGCGGTTTGGCAGACGTTGTAGGTTCTTTGCCAAAGTGCTTTCCAAAAGAATATTTTGATGTGCGGGTGGTTATTCCAAAGTATGCCTGCATGAAACCACAATTTAAAGATCAGCTGCGCTATATCACTCATTTCTATCTTGACTTGAACTGGAGACAGCAGTATGTAGGAATTTTTGAGACAGAATATGACGGTATCAAATTTTATTTTATTGACAATGAAGAGCATTTCAGCGGGGATAAACCATATTATGGTATGCCGGCTGATCTTGAGAAATTTGCATTTTTCTCAAAAGCAGCGTTGTCAATCCTTCCAGTGATTGATTTCAGACCTGATATTATTCACTGTCACGACTGGCAGACAGGTTTAATTCCGGTATATTTGAAAGAACGTTTCCAGGGAAGTGATTTTTACCGTGGAATTAAATCTGTTATGACAATACATAACCTGAAGTTCCAGGGTGTATATGATATAAAAACGATTAAAAGTATTACCGGCTTATCAGATTATTTCTTTACACCGGATAAGCTGGAATCAAACAAAGATGCGAACTACCTGAAAGGCGGGCTGGTATATGCCGATGCCATTACTACTGTAAGTAACACATATGCAGAAGAGATTAAAACTCCGTTTTATGGAGAGGGACTTGACGGTCTCATGTGTGCAAGAAGCAACAGCCTGAGAGGTATTGTAAATGGTATCGATTATGGTGAATACAATCCGGAGACGGATACCATGATCGCAAAGAATTACAATGCAAAAACATTCCGGAAAGAAAAAGTAAAGAACAAACTGGCACTGCAGGAAGAACTTGGACTGGAAGTAAATCCGAAGACGATGATGCTTGGTATTGTTTCACGTCTGACAGATCAGAAAGGGTTTGATCTGATCGCGTATGTGATGGATGAACTTTGTCAGGATGGCATCCAGTTAGTTGTGCTTGGAACCGGAGAAGAAAAATACGAAAATATGTTCCGTCATTTTGCATGGAAATATGATAAAAAAGTATCTGCCAATATTTATTATTCAGAGGCACTGTCACATAAAATATATGCGGCTTCGGATGCGTTTTTGATGCCATCACTTTTTGAACCATGTGGTTTGAGCCAGTTGATGAGCCTGCGGTATGGCACTGTTCCGATCGTGCGTGAAACCGGCGGTCTGAAAGATACGGTTCAGCCGTACAATGAGTTCGAAGGAACCGGGACCGGATTTAGCTTTACCAATTATAATGCACACGAGATGCTGGGAACTATTCGTTATGCTGAGCAGGTGTATTATGATCGAAAACGTGAATGGAATAAGATCATAGACCGTGCTATGGCGAAAGATTATTCCTGGAATAATTCTGCAAAACAGTACGAAGAAATGTATAACTGGCTGGCAGGATTTTAAAATGTATATTTTTCCTTCTGATAGTAATACTAACAGAGTAAAAAAGATTACAGGAGGAAATAATATGACAAATTTAACAGAGCTGGACATTCAGAATCTCCGTCATCTGATTGTAGGATGCGAAACCAATCATTGTAAAATGCAGGAATATGCGAAAACTGCTACAGATCCAAAGGTGCAGCAGTTTTTTCAGAAATCTGCGCAGAGCGCACTGCAGTCAAAACAGCAGCTACTTCAATTCTTACAGTAGGAGGGGATAATCATGAATGAAAAAGCAATGGTAAATGACACTTTGACCAGTATTAATGGTGAATTGATGCATTACGGGGAAATGATTCCGCAGACTGGAAACAAACAGTTGAAAGAGACATTAAAGCAGATGAGAAGTCAATGTGAGATGTCTCAGGAAGAAATTTATCAGATTGCCCGTGAGAAACAGTACTATGTACCGGCAGCGCCGGCTACTCCGGAAGAAATCGCTCATGTAAGAAGTATTGTTACAAGAGATTCCATGAGTTGACGGATTTCTGTAAAAATGGAAATAAATGCAGAAAAGTTTTGTTGCTGGTCATGAAGTGAACAGTAACAAGTTTTAGGTAAGATACGTCGGATTGCAGGAAAAATTCTTGACAGTCCGGCGTATTTCCTGTAATGTCAAATTATCGAATAAATTTCACACGGCATTTCGCCGGATTTCCCCCACAGATTCAAAATATCGGTTGACAAGTGAAAAAAAGTGTAATACTATGGTAACAACAACGAACATAAGTTCGCATTTTCGAAAAAAGGAGATCATTATGGTTAAGGAAGATAAATTAAAAGCGCTGGATGCGGCTCTGGGACAGATTGAGAAGCAGTTTGGAAAAGGTTCCGTGATGAAGCTGGGAGATTCGGGAAAAGATATTAATGTACAGACAGTTCCCACAGGTTCCCTGAGTCTGGATATTGCCCTTGGAGTGGGCGGCGTTCCGAGAGGAAGAATTATTGAGATCTATGGACCGGAATCCAGCGGTAAAACAACGGTTGCTTTGCATATGGTAGCAGAAGTACAGAAAAGAGGAGGAATTGCCGGATTTATCGATGCGGAGCATGCATTGGATCCTGTATATGCAAAGAATATTGGCGTAGATATTGATGAACTGTACATTTCTCAGCCGGATAACGGAGAACAGGCTCTGGAGATTACAGAGACTATGGTTCGTTCCGGTGCTATTGATATTATCATTGTGGACTCTGTGGCAGCATTGGTTCCGAAAGCAGAGATTGAGGGCGATATGGGTGAGTCTCATATGGGACTTCAGGCGAGACTGATGTCACAGGCTCTTCGAAAACTTACAGGTGTTGTCAGCAAATCAAATTGTATTGTTATTTTTATTAATCAGCTTCGTGAAAAAATCGGTGTGATGTTCGGAAATCCGGAGACTACAACAGGAGGACGTGCACTGAAGTTCTATGCTTCAATCCGTATGGATGTAAGAAGAACCGAGTCTTTGAAGCAGGGCGGTGAAGTAATTGGAAATCGTACCAGGATCAAAGTGGTAAAGAATAAGATCGCACCTCCATTTAAGGAAGCTGAGTTTGATATTATGTTTGGTAAAGGGATATCCAAAGAAAGTGATATTCTGGATCTGGCTGTGAATCTGGGCATTATACAGAAGAGCGGTGCATGGTTTGCATACAATGACGGAAAAATTGGTCAGGGACGCGAAAATGCAAAGAATTATCTGAAGGAGAATCCGGAGATTGCTGCGGAAGTGGAGCAGAAAGTTCGTGCACATTATGGTCTGGCAGAAGAACTCAAGATACAGGAGAAAACATCCGAATCGGAAGATGAAAACGTATGATTATTACGGAAATCATACCTGTAACAAAACAGAAGTACCGTGTTATGACAGATGAACAGCTTGCCTTTGTCTTGTACAAAGGCGAGCTTTCTCGTTACAGACTGAGAGAAAATATGGAATTGCCATATGAGCTTTTTGCAGAGATACAGGAAGAGATACTGATCAAAAGAGCAAAAGTACGTGCTATGCATCTTCTGAATCGGATGGATTATACAGAAGCACAGTTGAGAAAAAAGCTCGAGCAGGGAGAGTATACGCAGAAAGCAGTGGATATCGCAATCGCATATGTCAAAGCGTACCACTATCTGGATGATGAGAGATATGTTTGCAGATATCTTTCCAGCAGTGAAGGGCGCAAGAGCAGAAAACAGGCGGAATTTGAGCTGGAGAAAAAAGGAGTTTCCCGTGAGATAATAGCAGCCTGCCGGGAAAAGATGGAAGATGAGCAGGAGCCGGATGAAACAGAATTGATTCGAAGTATTCTTGAAAAACGCTGTAAAAATCCACAGTCGGCAGATGAAAAGGAAATACGCAGGCATTATGGATATCTTATGAGAAAAGGATTCAGCAGCAGTGATATATGGAAAGTGTTTCATGATTTTTTTGAGCGGTTTTCATAAAAACAGAGGGAATCCGTTGACAAATTCGTGAAATCATTATAAAATTATAACGTTGTAATCGTACAATGAAAATTAAATAAGGAGGTGCTCCTGTGGCAAACGCAATGTATTTTATTGTTGCATTTGTTGCTGTAGCTATCACGCTGCTTATCGCAGTTCCCGTTACTTGCAAGGTCGCTGTGTCCAATAAGGTTAAACAGGATGCTGAAAAGATTGGGACAGCAGAAGAAAAAGCAAGAAACATCATAGATGAAGCTTTGAAAACCGCTGAAACCAAGAAACGAGAAGCTCTTCTGGAAGCGAAAGAGGAATCATTAAAAACCAGAAATGAACTGGAAAAAGAGACCAAGGAGAGAAGGAACGAGCTGCAAAAGTATGAAAAGCGTGTACTGGCGAAAGAAGAATCTGTGGATCGAAAAGCAGATGCTATTGAGAAAAAAGAAGCAGAGTATACAGCAAAAGAAGCAGAATTAAGAAAGAAAGAAAAAAAGGTTGACGAATTACATGACCAGGGAGTACAGGAACTTGAGAGAATCTCAGGCCTTACCTCCGAACAGGCAAAGGAATATCTTTTAAAATCTGTTGAAGATGAAGTAAAAATTGATACTGCAAAACTCTATAAGGAGCTGGAATCAAAAGCAAAAGAGGATGCAGCAAAAAAAGCAAAGGAATATGTGGTTACTGCTATTCAGAAATGTGCGGTGGATCATGTATCCGAAACCACGATTTCAGTGGTACAGCTTCCAAGTGATGAGATGAAAGGACGAATCATCGGACGTGAAGGAAGAAATATCCGTACTCTGGAAACACTGACTGGAGTAGATCTGATTATTGATGATACCCCTGAGGCAGTCGTTTTATCTGCTTTTGATCCGATTCGTCGTGAAGTGGCAAGAATCGCACTTGAAAAATTGATTGTGGATGGAAGAATCCATCCGGCTCGCATTGAGGAGATGGTGGAAAAAGCCCAGAAAGAAGTTGATACCATGATCCGTGAAGAAGGCGAGAATGCTGCTCTGGAAGTGGGTGTTCATGGCATTCATCCGGAATTGATCAGATTGCTGGGAAGAATGAAATTCCGCTCCAGTTACGGTCAGAATGCTCTGAAGCATTCGATTGAGGTTGCACAGCTGGCTGGTCTGCTGGCAGCTGAAGTTGGTACGGATGTCCGTATGGCGAAACGTGCCGGTTTATTACATGATATCGGAAAATCCATCGATCACGAAGTGGAAGGTTCCCATATTCAGATTGGTGTGGATCTGTGCAGAAAATATAAGGAATCTCCATTGGTTATAAATGCAGTGGAGGCACATCACGGTGATGTGGAACCGGAATCATTGATTGCCTGTCTTGTACAGGCTGCTGATGCGATTTCCGCAGCAAGACCTGGTGCACGAAGAGAAACACTGGAAACATATACAAACAGATTGAAACAGTTAGAAGATATTACCAATTCCTTTAAAGGAGTTGACAAATCCTATGCTATTCAGGCAGGACGAGAGGTTCGTATTATGGTATTACCGGATCATGTCAATGATTCCGATATGGTATTACTTGCAAGAGATATTTCCAAACAGATTGAGGCTGAACTGGAATATCCTGGACAGATTAAAGTCAATGTAATCAGAGAAAGCAGAGTTGTGGATTACGCGAAGTAAAATAGCTTTCTTAAAAGTTCAACAATGAGGCGGGGACGGATATAAGTCCCCGCTATTTTCGTATTATAGGAAAGTCCCGTGGTTAGGAGAGATATATGAAATCAAAGACAATCATTCGCAGCTATCAGCTGAAAAGCAGTAAAACAATTGAAAAAGGGAAAGTAAAAATTGCGTATTTGACAGATATGCATAACTGCGTGGTGGGGGAGGATGAAAAAAAACTATTTAAACTTTTGGAAATATGTGCCCCGGATCTGGTAATGGTCGGAGGCGATGTGATACTGGGAAAACCGGGGGCGGATCTTGGTCCGGGAGTGCGGTTTATGGAAAGATTGTCACAGAGATATATGGTGATTTATGCAAATGGAAATCATGAACAGAGAATCAGCCTTCATCAGGAAACGTATGGGGATATGGGAGCAGATTATGAAAATGCTATTGCCTGGACAAAAGCCATTCGATTGCTGAACCGGAAAATAGAACTGACCGTAAAAGGAATCCCATTTACGGTATATGGACTGAATGCAGGAGAAGATTTTTATGAGAAAGGGTTTCGAAAAAAAGATATGGCTGGTGAATTAGAAAGCATATTTGGGCATCCGGATCAGAATCGATATACGGTTCTTTTAGCACATAATCCCAGGTATGCAGAGGATTACATGAATTGGGGAGCGGATCTTACTTTGTCTGGGCACTATCATGGAGGAGTTATATTACTGGGAAAGAGAACAGGGGTTGTGACACCGGACTTTCATATTTTTTCCGGGCTTTGCTGCGGAATACGAAGTCATGGGAACGCGAATATGATTGTCAGCGCAGGTTTGGGAGAGCATACGATACCGGTCAGGATCAGAAATCCGCGTGAACTGACAGTAGTGGAGATAGAATATTCTTGAAAAGTCAGGCGTTTGCCTGTAGAATATATCAGATAGAAGAAATGACATTAGGACAGAGAAATGAGGATTAGGTAACTATGGGAATACCTGTGAAACTTCCGGTTTTTGAAGGACCGTTGGATCTTTTGCTTCATTTAATTGATAAAAATAAGATTGATATATATGATATTCCGATTGTGGAGATAACAGAACAGTACATGGATTATATCCGTCAGATGCAGCAGGAAGATCTGAATATTATGAGTGAATTTATGGTGATGGCCGCTACACTTCTGGATATTAAATGTAAGATGCTTCTCCCACGTGAAGTGAATGAAGAAGGGGAAGAAGAGGATCCCAGAGAGGAACTGGTCCAGAAACTTCTTGAATATAAGATGTATAAATATATGTCATATGAGCTCAGGGACAGGATGGCGGATGCATCCCGATGTGTATATAAGAAAAATACTATGCCCAAAGAAGTTCTTGAGTATCGGCAGCCGGTAGATGTGGAGGAATTGATTGGGAATCTTACTCTGGCAAAACTACAGGAGATTTATCGATCTATTATTAAAAAACAGGAAGATAAAGTAGATCCGATCCGAAGTAAATTCGGAAAAATTGAAAAAGAAGAAGTCAGTCTGGAAGATAGAATGACAGATCTTTACCAATATGCACTGACGCATAAAAACTTTTCGTTCCGGGGGCTCTTAGAGAAACAGTCAGGTAAAGTCCAGGTCATTGTAACTTTTCTGGCAATACTGGAATTGATGAAAACAGGTGTTATACAGATCAGACAGGAACAGTTATTTGATGATATAGAAATCACATCATTGAAGTACGGGGAACAGCCGGAGAAATTACAGATAGATGGCAGGGAACCGGGTGAGGAGCAGAACGATGGAAAAGATTGAAGCAGCTATTGAAGCTATATTATTTAGTGTCGGGGAATCCGTTGAAGTCTCCAGAATTGCAAAAGCGATAGGACATGATATTCATACAACAGAAAAAATAATCAGAAATATGATGCTGAAATATCAGGCAGCAGACAGAGGAATTAAAATTGTGGAACTGGATGGCGCTTTTCAGATGTGTACAAAGCAGGAATATTATGAATATCTGGTTCAAATCGCTCTGCAACCGAAAAAAGCGGTACTTACGGATGTGATGCTGGAAACACTTTCCATCATAGCTTATAAGCAGCCAGTCACGAAACAGGAGATTGAAAAAATCAGAGGGGTCAAGTGTGATCATGCAGTAAATAAACTGGTGGAATATAATCTGGTACAGGAGCTGGGAAGACTGGATGCACCTGGAAGACCAATCCTTTTTGGAACGACAGAAGAATTTTTGAGAAATTTCGGAGTACAGTCTACAGATGATCTGCCCACAATAAATCCCGTAAAACTGGAAGATTTTAAGGCGGAGGCAGAGGAAGAGATTCAGCTTAAACTTGATGTTTAGAGGAAATCAGGAATAATCCGGGGAATATTACAGAAGTATCTTTCATATATTGTCAATAGAAAGATAAATATGGAGGGTACATATATGAGAAAGGTATGGATGAGTCTGCTGACAATGATATGGCTGATGGCAGGCTGGCCGTGGCTCTGTCATGCTGCGGAGATGGAAGATACAGAATTATATGCACGTTCTGCGTGTCTGATGGATGCAGACTCCGGACGTGTTTTATATTCTAAAGATGGAGAAAATCAGATGCCGATGGCAAGTACGACCAAAATTATGACCTGTATTCTGGCTCTGGAATTGGGACATCCGGATGAGTTGGTTACCGCATCTTCCTATGCGGCCAGTCAGCCAAAAGTACATATGGGTGTAAAAGAAGGGGAACAGTTTTGGCTCAATGACCTTTTGTTTGCGTTGATGCTGAATTCAGATAATGATGCAGCGGTAATGATAGCGGAGCATATAGCGGGGAGTGTGGAAGCATTTGCCGAGAAAATGAATCTGAAAGCCAGAGAGATTGGTTGTGAGCATACATATTTTATAACACCAAACGGATTGGATGCTGAAGATGAACATGGGGTTCATAGTACTACAGCTGTGGATCTTGCCAGAATTCTCAGATACTGTATTATGGAATCACCGCAAAAGGACATGTTTCTTGAGATTACAAGGATGTCCTCCTATACGTTCTGGAATAACAGTCATACAAAAACTTATAATTGTACGAATCATAATTCTTTTCTTAAGATGATGGATGGGGCATTAACAGGAAAAACAGGTTTTACTGCAGATGCCGGCTACTGTTATGTGGGAGCTCTTCAGTGGGAAGGAAAAACACTGATTGTATCCTTGCTGGCGTGCGGATGGCCGAATAATAAAGGATATAAGTGGGCAGATACCAGAAAACTTATGACATATGGTCTTCGGAATTATAATTACAGAGATGTGTTTGAACGAAAAAAACTGGGAAGTATACCTGTGGAAAATGGGCAATACGAAGGCATGAAGATTGGTGAAACGGCAATGACACCGGTGGACTTTGGAACCGATCAGTCTGAAATATCTCTCTCGCTCCTTTTACGGCAGGATGAAAATATCAGGGTCAATTATCAGATTCCTTCAAAATTGAAAGCTCCGGTGAAAGAAGGACAGCAAGTGGGGAAGGTTCAATATTTTCTGGGAAATGAATTGCTTAAAGAATATCCGGTTTATGCCCAGAGGCAGGTGGATGAGATTGATTACGGTTGGTGCCTTAAGCAGGTGGAGGAACAATATCTGCAAAAATAAAAATGTTTGATTTTCTTTCGCTTTTTGTAATAAGATAGAAATGTTCGGGCCGACATTTTCCTTGTGTTTTTACAGGATTCGTTATATACTGAAAAAAAACAGGAATACTTCCTGCTATATGTGGCAGGAAAAGGGAGGAAATTGAATGTTTTGTGAAAAGTGTGGAAATAAGCTCGAAGATGATGAGCTTTTTTGTCCTTCCTGCGGTGCCCGCGTGGAAACGGAAGATTCGGGAACGGAATCTGATGTGACCAGAGGAATGGGATATGGCTATGGTACTTCAGGAGGTTCCTCTGCAAGAAAAGAACAACCGGAAAAAAAACGGTCAGAACGTAAGAAAAAAGAAAATATTGACGCGGAATGGGAAAAAGAAGAGAAAAAAGAAAAAATCACATTTATTATACTTGGTGTAATTATCATACTGCTTGTAGTAGCGATTATGGCAGGTGTGGTTTTTCTGGTGAAGTCCGGAAAAGAAACGGAAACGAAACGTGTTCCTCAGTTAAATGAAGAGATGAAAGAGGAGTTGGAGCAAAGTAAGAATGTTGCAGAAGTCACCCCGGAAGCGCAGGAGCCTTCAGATGGAGATATAGTGGGAGTAACACCGGAGGTTACTCAGGAGGCAACGTCTGTTCCAACTCAGGAAGTTACCCCGATACCAACTCAGGAGGTTACTCCGGTACCGACGCAGCAGCCAACCCCCGTTCCGACCCAGGCACCGGTGGTGAAAGATGACAGTGATGATTATGTGATTCCGGACAGCAGTACAAGATATTTGACAAATGCAGATCTGAATTCTCTCAGTGAATGGGAAGTAAGGATTGCGCGAAACGAGATTTATGCCCGCCACGGTCGAATTTTTAAGACAGAAGAAATTGCTTCCTACTTTGAGGGGAAAAGCTGGTACACACCTTCCATACCTCCGGAGCAGTTTGATAATTCTTATTTGAATTCTATTGAGATAGAAAATCTCAAGTTTATAACAAATTATGAAAAAGCACATAATCTGAATCAGTGATTGAAATGAGCGATCCGTCAGGGTCGCTTATTTCATTGCCAAGTTTGCTATTGGCAATTGGAACATTTTGTGTTAATGTATATAGTAATCAGATAAAGTAACATAATGAGGGGATGTTGCGACGAAGCAAACAGCATCCCCTTATTTTTAAGGAGGGACAAGATGAAAAATCTATTGGTGGCACAGTCAGGTGGTCCTACAGCGGCAATCAATGCAACAGTAGCAGGTGTTGTTGCAGCAGCCATGTCATCACGGGAGGTAGACGGAATCTGGGGAGCTGTAAATGGAATTAAAGGTGTGCTGGAGGAGCGTTTTGTTGATCTCAGAAACAAAATATCAGGTACCGGAGAACTTGATATTCTCTGTCAGACACCGGCAGCTGCTCTTGGATCATGCAGATTCAAATTAAAGAATCCCGAAGAGGACAGCAGTCAGCTGGAAGAAATTATCCAGATATTTCGGAAGAATGGAATCGCTTATTTTGTGTATGCAGGGGGTAATGATTCTATGGATACGGTGGATAAGCTGTCCGCTTATTGCCGGGAGAAAAAAATTGAAGATATTATGATCGTGGGTGCACCGAAAACAATCGACAATGATCTTGTGGGTACGGATCATTGCCCCGGATTCGGTTCTGCAGCCAAATATATTGGTACTACATTTGCAGAATTGGAAAGGGACTGCCATGTGTATGATACAAAGGCGGTTACAATTGTGGAAGTAATGGGCAGAAATGCCGGATGGCTAACGGCAGCCTCTGCACTGGCAAGGAATAACGGTGCCAAAGGACCGAACCTGATTTATTTGTGTGAACCGGCATTTTCCATTGAGAGGTTTCTGGAGGATGTAAAGAAGGAACTGAAAACCCATGACAGTGTACTGGTAGCAATCAGCGAAGGAATCAAAGATAAAGATGGTGTCTATATTTCCGAATCCGTTCAGAGCGGTGCTGTAGATACTTTCGGACACAGCTATATAGCAGGAAGCGCAAGAGTACTGGAAGATGCTGTGCGAAGAGAAATAGGATGTAAGGTTCGTTCGATAGAACTGAATCTGATGCAGAGATGCGCATCCCATATTGCCAGTGCAACGGATATTCAGGAATCAAGAATGCTTGGTATGACAGCGTGTCAGATGGCTCTGGAAGGGAAAAGCGGTCTGATGGCAGCGGTAGAGCGTATCAGTGATGAACCGTATCAGGTAAGATTCACAGGAATTCCGGTTGGTCAGGTCTCCAATCAGGAGAAAAAAGTTCCGGCTGCCTATATCAATGAAGCAGGAAACGATGTGACCGAAAAAATGATGAATTATCTGAAGCCGCTGATTCAGGGAGAGGCTCCTGTCATCTATGAAAATGGAATACCGAAGCATCTGACATTATATTAGACAAATGGAAGATATCGTCATTTTTTTGTCAAAAGCTATTGAAAAAAAAAGAGAAAAATAGTAAAATTATAATTGGCTGAAATTTGTTTTCACACAATTTTATAATAGAAAATGGAGGGCTGAAGAATGAGCAATACAGCACAAAGCGCAGCAAGTACAAGAATTGCTTCTTTACTTGATGCAAACAGTTTTGTTGAAATCGGTGGACAGATCACTGCAAGAAATACAGATTTCAACTTATCTGCAAAAGAGACACCTTCTGATGGAGTCATTACCGGTTACGGTGTGATCGACGGCAATCTGGTATATGTTTACAGCCAGGATGTATCGGTACTGAACGGAACAATCGGTGAGATGCATGCAAAGAAAATTGCAAGATTGTATGATTTTGCAATGAAAACAGGGGCACCTGTTATTGGTCTGGTTGACTGTGCAGGTTTACGTCTGCAGGAAGCTACAGATGCACTGAATGGTTTCGGTGAGATTTACATGCAGCAGACGAAGGCAAGTGGTGTGATTCCTCAGATTACAGGTATCTTTGGAACCTGCGGCGGCGGAATGGCACTGATTCCGGCACTGACAGACTTTACTCTGATGGAAGACAAAAAAGGAAAATTATTTGTAAATTCTCCGAATGCGATCACCGGCAATGAAATTTCCAAATGTGATACTTCATCTGCGGAATATCAGGGAAAAGAAGCAGGTCTTGTTGATTTCAGAGGAAGTGAGGCAGATGTACTGGCTCAGATTCGTACTTTGGTATCATTGCTTCCTGCAAACAATGAAGATGACATGTCTTATGAAGAGTGTACAGATGATCTGAACAGAGTATGCAAGGATCTGGCAAACTGTGCAGGTGATACATCTATTGCATTGGCACAGATCAGTGATAACAATGTATTCTTTGAAGTAAAAGCTGATTACGCAAAGGATATGTTATGCGGATTTATCAAACTGAATGGAACAACTGTAGGTGCTGTAGCCAATAGAAGTGAAATTTATGATGCAGAGGGAACTCTTGTTGAGAGTATGGATTCCGTCCTTTCCGTGAGAGGAGCAAAAAAAGCAGCAGAATTTGTAAACTTCTGTGATGCTTTCAATATTCCGGTACTTACTCTGACGAATGTTACAGGCTTTAAAGCAACCAAATGCTCCGAAGCAAATATGGCAAAAGCAGTGGCTCAGCTGACCTACGCATTTGCAAATGCTACCGTGCCGAAAGTAAATGTTATCGTAGGAAAAGCTTACGGAAGTGCTTACCTGGCAATGAACAGCAAATCCATCGGTGCTGATATGGTATATGCATGGCCTACAGCAGAAATCGGTATGATGGATGCCAAACTGGCAGCTAAAATCATGTATGCGGATTCTGATATTGCTACGATCAATGAAAAAGCAGCAGAATATGCAACCTTACAGTCCAGCGTACTGTCTGCAGCGAGAAGAGGATATGTGGATACGATCATTGAAGCTGAGGATACAAGAAAATATGTGATTGGTGCTTTCGAAATGCTTTATACAAAGCGAGAGGATCGTCCAAGTAAAAAACATGGAACAGTTTAATGAGGTGAGCATATGAAGCAGACATGGAAAAAAATCGCAAGTCTGATGATGGTTATTATCTGTGCCTTTGCGTTCACTGCGTGCGGTAAAGAGGAAGAAAAAACTTTCCAGACAATTACCGATGAGATGGCTGATAATTGTATTGCAGTTTCTCAGAGCGCAGTGCAGTCTCTTGCAAGCTTTGATGATGCAACGCTTGAGGCTTATAAAGAAAACAGAGATGATTTCACCAGACTGGCAGTTATTGAGTGGGATGAAGAGACAGATATTCTGGGAGCTTATCAGGGGATGGATGAAGCGAAAGCCGACATTAACCGTGAAGAAGGCCAGGTTACTGTAACAATCCCTGCAACTTTTGAAAAAAATACCGGTGATATTGCTGTTGTATTTAACTACAACAAAGATTATGACCAGATGGTACCGGCTTATATGACAATTACGGAGACAGAAACATTTGCCGGAAACATGAAAGGTGCTGGTATCAACACAGTCATGGGTGTAGGAACCGTATTTGTTGTACTTATTTTTCTGATTTTTGTTATTTCCCTGTTCAAATATGTGAACCGGATCGGAACAAAGAAAAATGAAAAACCGGTACAGCAGCCGGATAAATCAGCACCGGTGAAAGCAGCACCTGCAGCAGAAGAGAATCTGGTTGATGATCTTGAACTGGTAGCAGTAATATCCGCAGCAATCGCTGCATCTGAGAATACATCCACAGACAGCTTTGTGGTGCGTTCTATCAAAAAAGTTAACAGAAGCAAATGGCAGAGAGCCTAAGCATAAGGAGGAATATCACATGAAAACTTATACAATTACTGTAAATGGCAATGTATATAATGTAACTGTTGAAGAAGGACAGACAAGCGGAGCACCTGCAGCAGCACCTGTTGCAGCACCAAAAGCAGCGCCTGCAGCACCGGCACCGAAAGCAGCAACACCTGCAACAGCAGCCGGCGCAGTAGCAGTAACTGCTTCCGTACCTGGTAAAGTATTTAAAGTAGAAGCAAGCGTTGGACAGGCAGTAAAAGCCGGTGATCCGATCATCATTCTGGAAGCTATGAAAATGGAGATTCCGGTAGTAGCTCCTCAGGATGGTACCGTTGCAAGCATTGATGTGTCTGTTGGCGATGCAGTAGAGTCCGGTGATTCTTTAGCTTCTCTGAACTAAACAGAACTTGCTAACAACGGGAGGTAATAGCATGAGTATAATGAATACATTGTCAAACTTATGGGACCAGACCGCATTCATGAACCTTGAATGGGGCAACTATGTAATGATCGTGGTTGCTCTGGTCTTCCTGTATCTGGCAATCAGACACGGTTTTGAACCATTGCTTCTGGTTCCGATCGCATTTGGTATGCTGTTGGTTAATATTTATCCGGATATTATGGCTGAGCCTTATGTAGATGCGATGGGTATCGAGCATGCAGGCGGACTTCTTCACTATTTCTTTATTCTGGATGAGTGGAGTATTCTTCCGTCTCTGATCTTTATGGGCGTTGGAGCTATGACAGATTTTGGTCCACTGATTGCAAACCCCAAAAGTTTTATTTTGGGTGCGGCAGCTCAGCTTGGTATCTACAGTGCATATTTCCTGGCGATCCTTCTTGGATTTAACGGAAAAGCTGCAGCAGCTATCTCCATCATCGGTGGAGCCGATGGTCCTACATCCATTTTCCTTGCAGGTAAACTGGGGCAGACAAACCTGATGGGACCGATTGCGGTAGCAGCTTATTCTTATATGTCACTGGTTCCGATCATTCAGCCGCCGATCATGAAACTTCTTACTACAGAAAAAGAAAGAAAAATCAAGATGGAACAGCTTCGTCCTGTTTCCAAACTGGAAAAAATCTTATTCCCGATCGTTATTACTATCGTGGTTTGTATGATTCTTCCTACTACAGCTCCACTGGTTGGTATGCTGATGTTAGGTAACCTGTTCAGAGAGTCAGGAGTTGTAAAACAGCTTACAGAGACTGCTTCCAACGCACTTATGTACATTGTAGTTATTTTGCTCGGTACTTCTGTAGGTGCATCCACAAGTGCAGAAGCATTCCTGAATGTTGATACTCTGAAAATTGTTGCTCTTGGTCTGGTAGCATTTGCAGTTGGTACCGCAGGTGGTGTCCTGTTTGGTAAAGTAATGTGCAAGCTGTCTGGTGGAAAGATTAATCCTCTGATTGGTTCGGCAGGTGTATCAGCCGTTCCTATGGCAGCCCGCGTATCTCAGAAAGTCGGAGCAGAGGCAGATCCTACAAACTTCCTGCTGATGCATGCGATGGGACCGAACGTGGCAGGTGTTATCGGTACAGCTGTAGCAGCCGGTACTTTCATGGCAGTATTTGGAGTATAGGCATTGTGAGAGCCTATATATAATAATTAGAAAGGAATAAGAATATGTCAGAAATTGCTAAAAAACCAATTAAAATTACTGAAACAATTCTGCGTGATGCTCATCAGTCTCTGATTGCCACAAGAATGACAACAGAGCAGATGCTGCCGATCGTAGAAAAAATGGATAAAGTTGGCTATCATTCCGTAGAGTGCTGGGGTGGAGCTACCTTTGATGCTTCTCTTCGTTTCCTGAAAGAAGATCCATGGGAGAGACTTCGTAAATTCCGTGATGGATTTAAAAATACAAAACTGCAGATGTTGTTCCGTGGACAGAACATTCTGGGTTACCGTCCATATGCAGATGACGTGGTAGAATATTTTGTACAGAAATCTATCGCAAATGGTATCGACATCATTCGTATCTTTGACTGTCTGAATGATATGAGAAACCTGCAGACAGCAGTAAAAGCAGCAAATAAAGAAAAAGGACATGCACAGGTTGCTCTGTCTTATACTTTGGGAGATGCTTATACTCTGGAATATTGGACCAGTATCGCAAAACAGATCGAGGAAATGGGTGCAGATTCTATCTGTATCAAAGATATGGCAGGTCTTCTGCTTCCGTATAAAGCAACAGAACTGGTGAAAGCACTGAAAGAGACAGTCAACATTCCGATTCAGCTTCATACACACTATACTTCAGGTGTGGCTTCCATGACTTATCTGAAAGCAGTAGAAGCTGGTGTGGATGTAATCGACACAGCTATGTCACCATTTGCTCTTGGAACTTCTCAGCCGGCAACTGAGGTTATGGTTGAGACTTTCAAGGGTACACCATATGATACGGGATTTGATCAGAATCTTCTGGCTGAGATCGCTGATTACTTCCGTCCAATCCGTGATGAGGCTCTTGACAGCGGTCTGTTGAATCCAAAGAATATGGGTGTAAATATTAAGACCCTTCTGTATCAGGTACCGGGTGGTATGCTCTCCAACCTGACTTCTCAGCTGAAAGAGCAGCATGCCGAAGATAAATATTATGATGTACTGGAAGAAGTACCGCGTGTAAGAAAAGATCTTGGTGAGCCGCCACTGGTTACACCGTCTTCCCAGATCGTAGGTACACAGGCTGTATTTAACGTACTGATGGGCGAAAGATATAAAATGGTTACAAAAGAGACCAAAGCGATTCTGTCCGGTGAGTATGGTGCTACAGTAAAACCGTTTGATCCGGAAGTACAGAAGAAGTGTATCGGAGACAAAGAACCTATCACCTGTCGTCCGGCGGATCTGATTCCGAACGAATTGGATACTTTGAGAAGCGAAATGGCACAGTGGTCCGAGCAGGATGAGGATGTTCTTACTTACGCACTGTTCCCACAGGTTGCTACTGATTTCTTCAAATATCGTGAAGCACAGAAGACCAAGGTGGATCCTACTGTAGCTGATAAAGAAAACGGAGCATATCCGGTATAATTAAGAAAAACTTGAGAGGTTGTTGCATTATTGTGCAGCAATCTCTTTTTTTCAAAAAATGAAAATCTCCCTTTTAGGTAGACAGTTAATAATAAAAACTGTATATCTGAAAGGGAGATTTTTTATATCATGTACTACTCATCCCAGCCGTCTGTAAATCGAATATTGACGGATATATTTCTTACGATATCTCCTTCGTTCAGCTCCAGATCTGCCGGATCTGATATCGAAGGAAGCTGTCCTTCTTCCGAAAGTTCCAGTGAGATCCAGTCATACGCCGCTTCATTTGCCTTTTCAATCGCTTCATCCAGGGTATCACCTTCACCATAACAGCATTCGAGGTCGGGAAAATACCCTTTAAAAGTTCCGTTTTCACTTTTATGGAAGACTGCAGGATATATAAATTTCATAATATAAAATCTCCTTATATAGATTTCGGATAGAAAATTATCTGTCCGGATATTATTATAAAGTGTTTTATGTAAGAACACAATACCGGAATGAGAAGCAAAGGAGGACTTTTCTATGAAATTTCCTAAAAATTGTACCATAAATGCTAAAAATCATCTCTACAAAAGGTTATATTAATACTTTAAAATTAAACCATAAGAAATTGGTTTCCGTATAAGGAGAATAGGAGGAACACAATGAGGAATGTAATTAATTTGAATCAGGACTGGCGGTTTATTCAGGAGAATGCAGGTCTTCCGGCAGTGTTGCCGGAGAATTGGTCGAAGATCAATCTTCCGCACACATGGAATGCGATCGATGGTCATGACGGAAATGGCGGATATGACCGTGGATGTTACTGGTATGCAAAATCATTTGCAACGCCGAAGCAGCCATTGGAAGGCGGAAGAGTGTTTGTTGAGATTCTTGCAGCAGGCCAGCAGGCGATGGTTTATGTGAATGGCAGCCAAGCGATTTATCATGAAGGCGGATACTCTACTTTCCGTGCAGATATTACTGAGCTTTGCAATGAAGAGGGAGAAAATCTTCTGGTTGTTGCATGCAGCAATGAAAATAAAAGCAGCGTTTATCCGCAGTCTGCTGACTTTACTTTCTATGGTGGATTATATCGTGGTGTAAATCTGATCAGCGTTCCGAATACGCATTTTGATCTTGAATACTATGGAGGACCGGGACTCCAGGTGACTCCAAAGACATGCGAGTGCGGCGGTGCATCTTTCGAACTGGTATCATGGGTGAAAAATCCGGATGAAAACTTTACTGTGATGTATTCTATAAAAGATGCGGAAGGAAAAGAAGTAGCTGCTGCCACCCGTCCGGCAGACGATACGAAAGTGACAGTATATGTTCCGGATATTACCAGATGGGATATGGACAATCCGTATTTGTATACAGTAACAGCTACTCTGCAGCGCCGTAACGAAGCGTATGATGAGATCAGTGCACGCGTTGGTGTGAGAGACTTCTCATGTGATCCGGAAAAAGGTTTTATCATCAATGGGGTAGAGACTCCTCTTCGTGGTGTGAGCCGTCATCAGGACCGTCTTTATAAAGGAAACGCACTTACAAGAGAAGAACACTATGAAGATGCGGCACTGATCAAAGAGCTGGGAGCCAATACGATCCGTCTTGCTCATTATCAGCATTCTCAGGATTTCTATGATGCCTGTGATGAAATGGGATTTGCTGTCTGGGCAGAAATTCCATTTATCAGTGTGATGAATCAGGATCCGGCTGCTCATGAGAACTGTATCAGCCAGATGAAAGATCTGATTATTCAGAATTATAATCATCCGTCTATTTTCTTCTGGGGAGTATCAAATGAAATTCTGATTGGCGGCATTTCTGAGAAATTGGTTGAAAATCATGTAGAATTGAATGCTTTGTGCAAAGAACTGGATCCGACCAGACTGACAACGATTGCACACGTATCCATGACACCGGTGGAAAGCCCGATGCATGGTATTACCGATATAGAAAGTTATAACCATTATTTCGGATGGTATGGTGGAAAAATGGAAGATAATGGTCCATGGTTTGACAATTTCCATAAAGTGCATCCGGAGATTTGTGTCGGTGTATCTGAATATGGATGTGAAGGAATCATTACTTATCATGGTCCGAATCCTGCTTGCAAAGATTACAGCGAAGAGTATCAGGCATTGTATCATGAACATATGGCAAAGGTCCTGGATGAGCGTCCATGGCTCTGGTCCAGCCATGTATGGAATATGTTCGACTTTGGCTGCGCAGCTCGTGATGAAGGTGGTGTAGCAGGTCGTAACAATAAAGGTCTGATGACGATGGACCGCAAGACGAAGAAAGACAGTTACTTTGTATATCAGGCTTATTGGAGCAACAAGCCGATGATTCATCTGTGCGGAAAACGATATGCACAGCGTGCCTGTGAAACAACAGAAATCCGTGTATATTCCAATCAGCCGACAGTTGCACTGTATCTGAATGGCAAGTTGGTGGAAGAAAAATCTGCAGATAAGGTATTTGTATTTTGTGTTGCACTCGAAGAGGGATTCAATACTGTGATCGCAGCAGCAGGTGATCTAAAAGATTCCATGACAATTGAAAAAGTGGAAAAAGAACCTTCCATCTATGTACTGCCGGAAGTAAATGCAAGAGCAGAGGGTGTGGCAAACTGGTTCCAGCTGGCAGGTGATCTGGATCTGAAGGCTCCGATGGAATTCCCGGAAGGAAAATACAGTGTAAAAGATACTATGGAAGAAATCGCAAAATCTCCGGAAGCAATCAGTGTGATTGCTGATGCGATCATGATCGTCATGAATATGAAGCTTGTTCCTGGTGAAGGAATGTGGGATATGATGAAAGGTATGACACCGGAAGTTATGATGCAGATGGCAGGATCTATGGCTCCGGAAGGATTCCTGGAAAGCATAAATGCCAAATTGATTAAGATTTCAAAATAACAAATTTGAATAAAAGGGGAAGCGAATAAAATCTTCCCCTTTTATATTTTTTTCAAAAGAATAGCACGATCCAGCCCACCATACATTTTCACTTTTTTTATAACATGATAATCACGGCTTAGCATATTCTTCATACTGTAATGGTTGTCAGGATGAACTGTGGCAAAAAGATAGTGATAAGGCATTTTGATCAAAAGCTTTTCGGCTTCGGCTGCCATCTGTGCCTGCAGATGATAACCTCGAAAAGCCGGATAGACTGCTGTGGATTCCATATGGGCGGATAAAAGAAGTTTATCATCTGAAAAAGCAATCCAATTTCCCAGATTTTCTTCGGAAAGTCCGGGAAATTTTATTATAAAAAAGCCAGCCATTTCTTCAGAATCCTGCGGTATGGCAAGGATGATAAAACCATTTCCGGATAAAATATGCCGGACGGAATTTTCCGTGTCTTCTACGAACCATTCTTTGGGACAAACTGTATCCCGTGTCTGATTCATAAGTTCCATAATATCTGAAAGATCATCAACATCAGCCAAGCGAAAATTAAAATTCATAATATAGAAAATCCTTTCTGTGAAAATATTGTTCTTTTATTGTAACAGGTTGTTATCGCAGCGGCTAGTGTGAATGATATAAAATCGATGAGATGATAGTTAACTGACAACAATAATGAGTTGACATTCAAACATCCTTGTGGTATCTTTGATATAAAATGCGGAGGTGAAAAAAATGTCAACAACAGCTACAACAAATAGAAGTAAAACTTATGATATGGTATGTATTGCGGTGTTCGCCGTTATAATCGCAATCTGTTCTTGGATTTCTATCCCGGCGACTGTCCCGTTCACTTTGCAGACGTTTGCCATTTTTCTTACGGTAGGAGTTCTCGGAGGTAAAAAAGGCTCTCTTGCAGTACTTGTGTACATATTGTTGGGTGCGGTAGGCGTTCCGGTGTTTGCAGGCTTCAGTGCAGGTATCGGTATTCTTTTTGGTAACACAGGAGGATATATCGTAGGATTTCTGGCATCTTCCCTGGTGATGTGGGGGATGGAGAAATTTATGGGAAGAAAAACATGGACACTGGCTATTCAGATGGTGGTAGGACTGATCGTATGTTATGCAATTGGCACGGTATGGTTTATGATCGTGTATGCGCAAAGCAGCGGAGCAGTTGGACTTACAACAGTACTTGGATGGTGTGTAATTCCATTTATCGTTCCGGATCTGGTTAAAATTGTACTGGCGTTGGTACTAAGTAAAAGATTGTCTGCAATTATGCGAATGGTATAAATTTTTTGGTAAAATTCTCTGATTATGAATTGACAAAAACGGGAAACTATGGTAATTTATAACTATAATTTAAGAGGATCTGATTACTGACGGGTTAAGTGTGGAGTACCACAGGGGAATCAGATCTGAAGCAGGCCGACCGTCTGGGCAGCATTTGGTGAATACAAATGCTGCCCTTTTTTCATCTATCATCGGATGAAAAAAGGGCGAGAAAACATTGATTATCTAAGGAGGAGATAAGTATGTTCAAAGATGAGTTTCAGGCAGTATGCAATGCAGGTGCAGCAAAAAGTAACTTTTTAAAGAAAAATCCGCTGGGATATTTCATATCGTCCATGGTTGCCGGTATGTTCATATCTTTCGGAAGTTTTATCGCATTTACTCTGGGACAGGCTGTTTCAGCAGGCGGTGCAACATCCTTTACAAAACTTGCGCAGGCTTTTGCGTTTGCCGCAGCACTGAGTCTGGTAGTTATGGCAGGAGCTGAATTGTTTACAGGTAATAACTTTGTAATGGCAGCTGCATCCCTGAGAAAAACCGTTTCCTGGGGTGACACAGTGAAACTTTGGGTAGTATGCTGGATTGGTAATCTGATTGGTTCCCTTCTCAGCGTGGCTGCTTTCCAGCTTGCAGGTGTTCCGACTGCAGCGGATGGTGCGGTAGCGAATTACTTTATCCAGATCGCATCAGGAAAAGCCTCCCTGGCACCGATGGATTTCTTCTTCCGTGCAGTTCTGTGTAATATTCTGGTGTGTCTTGCCGTATGGTGCAGCATCAAATTAAAATCAGAATCCGGAAAACTGATCATGGTGTTCTGGTGTATCCTGGTATTTATGATCTGTGGATTTGAACATAGCATCGCAGATATGAGCATTGTATTTGTAGGTGTGGTTAACGGAGGAGTTACCATCGGACAGTATCTGTATACCATTTTGATGGCCACTGTAGGAAATGTGATCGGCGGAGCAATTTTTGTCGCAGTTCCTTACCATATCATTTCTAAAGAAAAATAAAACAGAATATTTTGGAATAGAAAAAGACAGTCGTATAAAAACGGCTGTTTTTTTAATATTCTATTGACAACAAAAAAGTATGTATTATAATTGTTCTGTACCGAACATTCGGTAACGAACTAATTGCAGAACAGGAGGTGCACTGTGAAACCTGAAGAACATATAGGTATGGAACTGAAGCGGCTGGATAATGAGATCCACAGCAGAATGGCAGTATTCAGAGCAGAGTCAGGAGCTGATGATTTTACCATAATGCAAAGCTGGATTATTGGATTCCTTTACAAAAAAAGAGATCAGGAGATATTTCAGAAAGATATTGAGGCTGAATTTTCCATTGCACGTTCCACGGCGACGGGTATTCTTCAGCTGATGGAAAAAAAGGGATATATCCGAAGGGAAAACCTGCCCCGTGATGCCCGGCTGAAAAGGCTGACTCTGACGGAAAAGGGAATTATGCTTCAGGAAAGTATCATCCACAATATTGACTGGATGGAGGAAAAATTGAGAGAGGGAATATCCCGGGAAGATATGGATACTTTTTTTAGAGTAATTCGAAAAATGAGATTAAATGTGGAGCAGGATCACTGCGAGACAGACAGGAGGAGAGACCGATGCTGAAAACTTTGGGAGCACAGGTAAAAGAATTTAAAAAAGATTCCATACTGACCCCGATTTTCATGATTTTTGAGGTTATTATGGAGATGATCATTCCACTTTTGATGGCATCCATCATTGATGATGGTGTGGAAAAAGGGGATATCCGTCATATCTGCGTAGTTGGAGCAGCTATGGTGGTTGCAGCACTGGCAGGTTTGTTTGCCGGTATTATGGGAGGAAAATGCGGAGCCAATGCTTCTGCAGGTTTTGCCAAAAATCTGAGAAGTGCCATGTATGAGAAAATACAGACATATTCATTTGCAAATATTGATAAATTCAGTACCGCAGGTTTGATCACAAGATTGACTACCGATGTGTCCAATCTGCAGAATGCATATCAGATGATTCTGCGTATGTTTACCCGGGCACCTGCAAGTTTGATCTGTGCCATGGTGATGGCATTCAGTATCAATGCCAGATTGTCTTCGATCTATCTTGTGGCAGTTATCATACTGGGAGTCTGTCTTGCGTTTTTGCTGACCAGAGTAAATAAATATTTTAAACAGGTTTTCCGCAGATATGATGACCTGAATGCGAGTGTGCAGGAGAATATTGCAGGTATCCGTGTAGTAAAAGCATATGTGAGGGAGGATTATGAAAACAATAAGTTTTCAAAAGCCAGTGAAAATGTATATAAAATGTTTGTGAAGGCAGAAAGTATTATTTCACTGAATGCACCGCTGATGCAGTTTACTGTATATTCCTGTATTTTGGGAATCAGCTGGCTGGGTGCAAAGATGATTGTGGTGGACAGTCTGACAACAGGTGAACTGATGAGTCTTCTTACGTATTGTATGAATATTCTGATGAGCCTTATGATGGTATCTATGATTTTTGTTATGGTATCCATGAGTATGGCGAGTGCAGAAAGAATTTCAGAAGTGTTGATTGAGGAACCGGATCTGGCAAACCCAGAACAGCCGGTGAAAGAAGTAAAAGACGGTGGAATCGTATTTGATCATGTAGATTTTAGTTATAAAAAAGGAAGCAAAGAACAGGTACTGAAAGATATCTGTCTTGAAATCCATCCGGGTGAGACGGTAGGAATCCTCGGAGGAACCGGAAGCGCCAAGTCCAGTCTGGTAAATCTGATCAGTCGTCTGTACGATGTGACAGGTGGAAGTGTCAGAGTAGGCGGACGCGATGTCAGAGAGTATGATATGGAGGAACTGAGAAATCAGGTATCTGTAGTACTTCAGAAAAATGTACTGTTTTCCGGTACGATTCTGGAAAACCTTCGTTGGGGCGATAAAAATGCCACAAAAGAAGAGTGTATGCATGCGTGCCGACTTGCATGTGCCGACGAATTTATTGAAAAAATGCCGGATGGATATGATACCTATATTGAGCAGGGCGGTACCAATGTGTCCGGTGGTCAGAAGCAGCGTTTGTGCATAGCCCGTGCTCTTCTGAAAAAGCCGAAGATTCTGATCCTGGATGATTCAACCAGTGCAGTGGATACAGCTACAGATGCCAAAATTCGCCGCGCTTTCCGGAAAGAAATACCAAATACAACAAAACTGATCATTGCCCAACGTATCTCCAGTGTACAGGACGCAGACCGGATAATTGTTATGGATGACGGTAAAGTAAATGGATTTGGAACTCATGAAGAACTTCTTGCAACTAATAAAATATATCAGGAAGTTTATGAGTCCCAGACAAAGGGAAGCGGAGACTTTGATGAAAATGGAGGTGAGAAATAATGGCAGGTATGGGAAAAAGACCGAGGGGACCTGTTCAGAAAGTGGAAAACCCCGAGAAACTGCTGGCGCGTCTTATGAAATATATTGGCAAAACATACACGATTCATTTGATTGTGGTTATAGTCTGTATTTTTGCCAGCGTTCTTGCCAATGTTCAGGGAACCATTTTTATGAAGAGTTTGATCGATGATTATATCACACCGCTGCTGGGAAAAGCAGATCCTGATTTTGGACCTCTTATGCAGGCGATTATGAGAGTGGCAGGATTTTATCTTTTGGGTGTAAGCTGTACATTTATATATAATCGTGTGATGGTTTATGTGACACAGGGCACACTGAAAAATCTCAGGGTGGATCTGTTTACACATATGGAAAGCTTGCCAATCAAGTATTTCGATACCCATGCGCATGGTGATATCATGTCGGTTTATACAAATGATATTGACACCCTGCGTCAGATGATCAGCCAGAGTATGCCTCAGCTTCTTTCAAGTGCGATAACGATTGTGAGTGTGTTTATCAGTATGATTATTCTGAGTATTCCGCTTACGATTGTTACATTGCTTATGATTGGAATCATGCTTTTTGTTACAAAAAAGGTAGCCGGACAGAGTGGAAAATATTTCCTGTCGCAACAGCGGGAACTTGGTAAAGTAAACGGCTATATAGAAGAAATGATGGAAGGACAGAAAGTGGTAAAAGTTTTCTGCCATGAAGAAGAGAGTATCGATAAGTTCCATGAACTGAATCAGAAGCTGTATGAAAGTTCCAATTATGCGAACCGTTATGGAAATATCCTTGCACCCATCAACGCGCAGCTTGGTAATGTAAGCTATGTAATCTGCGCAATCGTGGGAGGGATTTTTGCTATTTACCATGTGGCAGGGCTTACGTTGGGTGGTCTTGCAAGTTTCCTGACTTTTAATAAAAGCATCAATATGCCGATCAATCAGGTGAGTCAGCAGCTCAACAGTATAGTTATGGCCATGGCTGGAGCAGAGCGTGTCTTCAAGCTGCTTGATGAGAAGCCGGAGACAGATGAAGGATATGTTATGCTTGTAAATGCCAGAAAAGTAAACGGTGAGATTCAGGAAACATCTGAACATACAGGATATTGGGCATGGAAACATTATCACAAAGCAGACAACACTACGACCTATCAGGAACTTCAGGGAGACGTGGTATTCAACGGTGTTGACTTTGGATATAATGAAAATAAAATGGTTCTTCATGATATCAAACTGTATGCTGAACCGGGACAGAAGATAGCATTTGTGGGTTCTACCGGTGCAGGTAAGACCACCATCACCAATTTGATCAATCGTTTTTATGATATTCAGGATGGTAAAATCCGTTATGATGGAATCAATATCAACAAAATTAAAAAAGCAGATCTGAGACGATCTTTGGGTATTGTTCTTCAGGATACACAGCTGTTTACAGCTACTGTTATGGATAACATCCGCTATGGGAAGCTGGATGCCACAGATGAAGAAGTCATCGCAGCTGCAAAGCTTGCCAATGCAGATGGATTTATCCGCCGACTTCCGGATGGATACAATACTATGCTGACCAATAACGGTGCAAACCTCAGTCAGGGACAAAGACAGCTTCTTGCGATTGCCCGGGCAGCTGTGGCAGATCCACCGGTATTGATTCTGGATGAAGCTACTTCCTCCATCGATACCAGAACAGAGAAGCTGGTACAGGATGGTATGGACAGTCTGATGAATGAACGAACTACATTCGTGATCGCCCACCGACTTTCTACTGTCAGAAACAGTGACTGTATCATGGTACTGGAAAATGGCCGTATTATAGAGCGAGGAACACACGATCAGCTGATTGAAGAAAAGGGTAAATATTATCAGCTGTATACGGGAAGCAGTGGGGCACTGGCCTGAGAACTATATATTCAGAATGATTTCACAGAACTTTTACGAAAGGAACGGAAAAAGAATGTTATTTATCGAATATCCTCCATGCAGTACATGTAAGAAAGCAAAAGCATGGCTGAAAGCAAAACAAATTACCTTTACAGAACGACATATTGTCAATGAAAATCCTACGGAAGAAGAACTGAAAGAATGGATTGGAAAAAGCGGTCTTCCGATGAAACGTTTTTTTAATACAAGTGGTATGAAGTACAAAGAATTAAAATTAAAGGATAAGCTTCCGTCTATGACAGAGGAAGAACAGATTCAGCTTTTGGCTTCGGACGGAATGCTCGTGAAGCGTCCGCTGCTTATCGGGGAGGATTTCGTACTTTCGGGATTTAAAGAGGCAGAATGGATGGAAAAGCTGGGAGATTAAAGAAGAAGAAAAAGGTATGTAATGCGGCAATTATTCAGGAGGAACCAGATGAAAAAAGAACAGATAATACAATATGCACTGGAAGAAAATTTTGCAGATGCAGCAATCATAGATACGAAAGAGATTACATTTGATCCATCATTTCGGCCATACTGTGAAGAAAATTTGTGTGGTCAATATAATGCAAATTATTCGTGTCCTACAGTTTGCGGTTCACCGGAAGAAATGAAAAATAAAGTTCTGGCATATAAACAAGCACTGGTACTGGAAACAATCTGGGAAATACCGGACTATACAGATAAAGCTGCAATCAAGAAAGCAAAGTCGGCACACAATGCTGCAGCACTCAGGCTGGCAAAACGTCTTCGTGCCGAATCGTGTAATGGGTTTTTAGTGGGAGCAAGCGGCTGTGCGCTTTGCTCCCCCTGTGCGATGACCAAAAATGAACCCTGCCGTTTTCCGGATCAGATGTATTCCTGTATGTCAGCCTACTGTATCTTTGTGCGGAAGCTGACGGATAAATGCGGAATGGAATACAATTGTGGAGATGGACTGCTGGCATTTTTTGGAATGTATGTGTTCAATGAATGAGGATGGATGAGGGAGGTGGCGGAAGGATAAACGATTTCAGTGGATTTCATTCTATTCAGAATTTGCTACAGAGCTATTGGAGTACAAAGATAAGCGGACTTCTCTTATTCAGAAAATCAAAAAGGTTTATGAAGATATTCATCTAAAATTTCCGAAGCTTGAGAGCGATAATCATCCAACAGACATAGATCCGTTTACTGTGTATGGATTGTTAATAAGGGAATCAGTAATGGGAACCGGATTGTGATCCTTGGAGGGATGAAAGATGAATTTGGGATTCAGGCAGACATTCCGGTTAGTCAAGCCGCTGTTTCTGAATATCTGTAAGATGATCGATTTTGAATTGCAAAATAGAAACTACAATCTGCCGATATTCGGCAGAATATTTCAATATTTCTTATAAGCTTCCGAATCTCCGTGGTGTCTGGCTCCTCTCGCCAGCTTTACGCAGGCAATACTGAGCTGGTCGAGTACTTCAAAGGTTTGGGGAGTCACGGCTTTCAGTAAATCATAGCCTTTCTGATACCATACAAGTGCATGATCGTGATCCAGATGATTATGATAGACGGATGCCACCCGTAGGGCTTCTTTGCCCGGCAATAGTCCAGTACATTCTCGTATATTTTTATAGCATAGGTAAGAACCTTCTCATAATAGCCTTGAATCCACAGAAAGGTGGCAATCTCCTCGAATACTGTTCCCGGCCAGGGAGCTGGATCCGGAAATGTCTCACAAAGGGAAAAAATATGCGGCTCCATCTCCCGGTTTTCTTCACAAGTGCGGTTCCAGGTTCCGATTTCAAGACCATCCCCATATAGATAAGTTGCAAAGCCTCAAAGCAGAGAACTGCAATTGGTACATGTTGGAGGAGTGATGCGCTTTACTGCCTCAGAAATCCTTAACATTGAGAAAAGATTGACAAACTATTCTAATAACCATATAATGTAACTGTATCTGATACAAATACATAAGAAAACATGGAAAGGTATTTCGTACACAAAGTGAAAATGAAATCATAGGAGGGCAAATTGAATGGACACAAAATTTTCCGCTGCGGTGCATGTATTGATACTGATTTCAGAGTCTTCCAATCCGTTGAATTCCGATCAGATGGCAGGGAGCGTTGGTACCAACGCCAGCTACATTCGGAAAATTCTGGCGCTTCTAAAAAAGGCGGAGATTGTTGATAGTCACAGAGGGATCAGTGGTTATTCCCTGACAGTTGACCCGGAACAGCTTACACTGCTTCAGATCTATCAGGCGGTTATGGAGGAATCAGATATTCATCTTTTGGATATTCATCAAAACCCCAGTGATCAGTGCATTGTTGGCCGTCATATCCGTCCGGCGCTGACTGAAATGTTCACAGATATAGAAGATGCCTTTGCCCGTTCTCTTGCGGGAAAAACACTTGCCGACTGTATTGCCGACATCCGAAGCAGGATCGACACGATGCATTCTGAAAAAATATAACCACAATATTTAAGGAGGACAAATCACATGAATGTAGTAGAAATTATTTTCAGCCCTACAGGGGGTACATGGAAAGTCGCAAATATGATAGACCGGAATTGGGGCGAGAATATGACACAAATTGATCTGAGCAATGCCAAAACCGATTTTACCAAATGCGAGATCAAACAGGAGGATATGGTTCTGGTTGCAATGCCTTCCTTTGGCGGACGGGCACCTGCTGTGGCGATTGAACGCTTCAGACAGATAAAGGGAAACGGAGCGAGATGCACTATAGTATGTGTATATGGAAACAGGGCTTACGAAGATACGCTTGTTGAAATGGAGGACGCTGCGAGAGAAGCCGGATTCCGGGTTATTGCGGCGGTTGCCGCTGTCGCGGAGCACTCCATCATGCCACGGTATGCAGCAAACAGACCGGACGCAGCTGATGAGAAACAGCTTGCGGATTTTGCTGCCCAGATTGCATCCAGGGATGAGAATGCCGTTTCCATACCGGGAAACCGTCCCTACAAAAAGAGCGGCGGTGCAGGTCTTGTTCCGAAACCAACCAAAGATTGCGTAAAGTGTGGTTTATGTTCGGAAAAATGTCCGGTACAGGCTATTGATTCGGCAAACCTTACGGCAGACTTTAAAAAGTGCATTTCCTGTATGCGCTGTGTTAAGCTGTGCTCTCATGATGCCAGAAAGGTCAATGGCGCTATGGTATCGATTGCGGCTATGGCAATTAAGAAAGCTTGTTCGGTAAGAAAAGAAAATGAGCTGTTCCTGTAAGCAGGAGGCATTTTCAGAAAATTTGCACCGTCTCTATGAAAAAGGATATAAGGACGGGAAGAAGATCACGGACTACTTATGCATGGAAAGGTTAAAATATGAAAAAAATACAGATTATGACAGATTCCGCAAGTGATATCTCCTATGCGGACGAACAAAAATACTCCATTTCAGTGATTCCGTTCCCCATTACGTTGGGAGACAAAAGTTACACCAGCCGGGTAGATTTTGATAACGAGCAGTTCTTTACGCTAATGGCACAGCATGATGAGATTCCCAAAACTGCACAGATTACCCCTTTTCAGTTTCAGGAAATTTATCTGCGGGAGGCACAGGCTGGTGTGACAGATCTGATTCTGGTGCTGATCAACTCCAAGGGTTCCTCCACCTATGACAATTCTCTGCAGGCGATTGACCTTTTTTTTGAGGAATACCCGCAATACAAGGAAGTTCTGAATATTCACAGTTTTGATGGTATGGGATATAACGCCCTGTATGGCAGTCCTGTGGTACATGCGGCGCAAATGTGTGATGACGGTGCTTCTGTGGAGGAAA
>SFQZ01000121.1 GCA_004562915.1 bacterium | reverse complement strand
CCACATACTGTACAAACCCATTTTGTCATAATTTTGTTCTCCTTTTCTTATTTAAATTTTATTTAGTTTTTTGATAATAGTAACTATTACTGATTTTAATTTAAAAAATATATTTTGTCAATACTTTTTCCTACATTTTTTATAGAAAGCTGTACAGTTGTTACTGTTCACTCGTATCTCGTTCCAGTAACAGTTCGCAGACTCATTTTAAGTTTTTGCTTTGCAAAAAGAGTCTGCTCACTCCTGAATCACTTTCTTACGCAGCAAAACAGCAAATGTTTTGCTGCTGAATGAACAGTAACGTACAGTTTATAGAATAACTGGAACTGTACCATCAACTGTTCTTTTTACAGTCTGCGCATTTCCCATAAAAATATGTAATATGACCTTCAAGTTCACCGTCAAATCCCTGATTTGCAAGGACATTGATATGATCCAGACCATCTACGGAAAGGTCTAAAACGCTGCCACAATGTTTGCAGATAAAATGATAATGTGGAGCCGGATTCCCGTCAAAACGGTCAGGTCCGATACCGGTCGATAATTTCTGAATCTCACCGATGTCAGAAAGCAATGACAGATTACGGTATACAGTGCCGAGACTGATATTCGGAAACTCTTCTTTGATGCCGAGATAAACAGTTTCAGCAGTAGGGTGGTCATATCTGCCGGCAAGGAAGGTCTTGATTGCTTCACGTTGTCTACTATATTTTAGCATAATAATCACCCTTTCTTTTTAATAATAGTAATTGTTACTGATATTATAATAGCAGAGAACCATACTTCTGTCAAGAATAAAGAAGATAAATTTAAACATTTCTGTGATCACTCAGCCACGCTTCATAATGTAAGTTTTTTGAAAAATCACGCATATCATAACCGACCAATGAATATATATAGTAGCAACAAAATAAATGCCGGGAGCATCCGATGGCAGGAATCAAACGTTTTATTACATATATATATGCATACGAAAACGGAACAAAAGGAATCAACGCGGGATTTGCAAAAGTGGAGATCAGGGGAAATGAATGCAGGATTGAAGTGCATCTGCGTGGAACACCAATTCGGATGGGAATGGATCAGGTATACCTTTTTAAAGTAGAGGGAGGGCAGATGCTTGCGTTCCCGATGGGAGAGATGAGGATGATAAAAGGAAGCGGAGATTATGGAACAATTATAAAAGCAGATCAGATTGGAGGATCAGAATACTCGTTTGCCGAGATGGATGGAATGGTTTTTGCAGGAGAGGAAAGCGCGATTGCCATGACACGCTGGACGGAAGGAAAGCCATTTGCAGTAAAAACAGAAAATATCAGGTTGTGGGAACCGCAAAGATTTGACGTGGGTGGAACAGAAAACCAGAAAGAAAATGAGAAAAACGAGAATATCGCGGAAAGAGCGACCGCCGAAAGAGTGAACGCGGAAAAAGTGACCGCGAAAAAAACGGAAAATCTTGCAGATAAAAACGGAGAAAATGCTGCAGAGGAGCTTCATGCAACGGAAATGCCAATGCGCAATATTTTTCCAAAGTTTGTCTGGGTGGACACGTGGGAGCGGTTCAAAAACACGTATCCCTATTTTACATTGCCGGAGGATAAAAATGTGGAGTGTGTGCGCATTGAACTGAAAGACCTGCGTGAACTGCCGCGAAAATACTGGTATCTTGGAAATAACAGCTTTTTGCTGCACGGATTTTTCAATTACCGCTATCTGGTGCTGGGAAAACTCGAAGAGGACAAATGGTTTATCGGTGTCCCGGGGATTTATCAGCAGCAGGAGTGCGTGATGGCAGCAATCTTTGGTTTCCCGGAGTTTATGACGACCGATCACATCAACCAGTTTGGCTATTGGTATCACACGTTAGACGAATAATACAGGACAATAATTGAGAGGAAGCCGTCCATTTATGAATGGATTTCATCAGGATTTAAGATAGCGTAGCGGATGTGATCTTCCCATTTTCCCTGAATGAGAATACTGTCGCGCTCAATTCCTTCCTCGAAAAACCCTGTGGCATGCAGCAGGTTTCTGGAAGGCGTATTTTCAGGCATGCAGCGGGCAAAAATTTTATGGAGCCCGAGACCATAAAAGCCGACAGACAGTGCCATAGACAGGGATTCTCGGGCATATCCATGATGCTGATAAGACGCATCGAATTTATAGCCGACCTCGCTCGTGAAATAAGGCATTTTTATAATATTGTGCAGACAGACCGTACCGATGATGGTAGATGGATCTTCTTTCAAAAAAACATAAAAGCGCAAACTGGAAAGCTTGAGTGCAAGTTTTAACTCACACCTGGCGAGCGTCTGCTGGAAATCGAGTGTGTAATAATTTTCAGGAGCGGTCGGTTCATATTTTTCAAAGCAGGAACGGTTACGATATAAAAAATCATGGATTTCCCGCAGATAATCCGTGGAGGGTAGCCGTAAAATTAATCGCTCTGTTTCGTAGGAAAAAGAAAGCCCGGTGGGCAGTTGTGTGTGATTCTGCATAAAAACCTCGAATGGAAAAATTCTTATATAACATTATATACGATACCACAAAAAAAGCAAAAATATTTCTATGGTAGTGATGCGATAAATAGTGTATCATTGTATACAGAGTACCAGAACAGGAAAACAGAAAAATGAAAATGACGCAGGACGAAAAATATATGAAGGCAGCCATCCGCGAGGCGAAAAAAGCATATGCCCTGGATGAGGTGCCGATCGGGTGCGTGATCGTGCAGGATGGCACGATTATTGCGAGAGGATATAATAGAAGAAACACCGAAGGAAATACGTTGGCACACGCGGAATTGACCGCGATCAAAAAAGCGAGCAAAAAGACCGGTGACTGGCGGTTAGAGGATTGTACGATGTATGTGACATTGGAGCCATGCCAGATGTGCGCCGGAGCGATCGTGCAGAGCCGCATGAAAAAAGTGGTCATTGCCACGATGAATCCGAAGGCAGGATGCGCAGGTTCGGTGCTGAATCTTTTACAGATGGCTGCATTTAACCATCAGGTGGAGATTGAAAAAGGCGTTTTGGAGGAAGAGTGCTCGATGATGTTGTCTGATTTTTTCCGGGAGTTAAGAGAAAAGAAAAAGAGGAAAAAACAGGAAACGGTGACAGAATCCCTGTGAACTCTTGACAATGAAGGTTATTATAAGCTATACTTAAATCTCCGAGCAGCCGGGGTGGCAGCGGTACCCTGAACCAGCAATCCGCTATAGCTGGGGTGATATCAAACTGAGGGTTATCTCTTTGCGGAGCAGCCCTTCATAAGTGGCGTTGACGTTTGGGTCTTACGCAACAGGAATTTACGAACCGGGTCAGGTCAGGAATGGAGCAGCCCTAAGTAAAAGCTCTTGTGTGCCGTGAGGGTGCCTGGACCGAGTTAACTGTGGAGGTAACGTCCGTGGACTGGACTCGAAGGGCGATGCTCGGATTTTAAATTTAAGAACAGAAACCGTAAAGAGCCGCAGCAGTGATACTACGACTCTTTTGTTATAAGAAAAATGCATAAGACAGAATGTTTTTCTGTTGGCAAAAACGTTCTGAAACTACAAAAAAGGAGAAAAGCGAATGTGGGATAAAGTGAGAAAAAGAATTGTTGATGCATGCGATGTGATGGATATGGTCATGGCGGCAGTTGTGGTCATTGGAATTGTGATAGCGGTGATCGGAATTTTTCCGCAGATTGGAGAACTGTGGCGTCACAGAGAGGAGACGGTTGCGTTTTTGGAATTTCTGGATGCGGTGCTCGGCGTTGTCATTGGTGTGGAATTCCTAAAAATGTTATGTAAACCAAATACTGCCAATATTATTGAAGCCCTGATTTTCGTGATCGCGCGTCATATGATCGTTCAGACAACGACAGCCGGAGAAGATCTGGTTTCCGTAATCAGTATCTGTATGCTTTTCCTTTTCCGCCGTTTTATGCTTGCGACAAAACCGGACAGGGAACATCATGTGCCGAATATTTTTAAGGCGATCAAGATCGCACAGTCGCCGGAATTTCAGGAAGCATTAAAAGAAACAGAAGAACATGAGACAATTTCTCAGGATGAAAAATAAAACTGCATTTATTTGAATACAAACATTGAATTTCCAAAAAACTGCTATATAATGTAAGCATGTCACGGCGAAAGTGCCGAAAATCGTGTTTATCCGGTACATAGACACGGTTTTAGAGAAAAAGAAAAGTGAGGAAAATAAAATGTTTGGATTTGGTCAGTTAATTGACATCTTGAAAAAGAACCCGAAAAAAATTGTTTTTACAGAAGGAAATGATCCTCGTATCTTAGAGGCAGCTTCCAGACTTCTTGCAAGCAACTTCTTACATCCAATTTTAGTTGGTAACCCGGATGAGATTGCAAAAGTAGCAGAAGAGAGCGGTTTCAATATCCGTGGAGCAGAGATCATCGATCCAATGAAGTACGACAGATTTGACGAGATGGTTGAGATGTTCTGTGAACTTCGTAAGAGCAAAGGTGTTACACCGGAGCAGGCAAGAGGAATTCTTTCTCAGGCAAACTACTTTGGTACCATGTTAGTAAAAATGGGAGTTGCTGATTCCCTTCTTGGTGGAGCAACATACTCTACAGCAGATACAGTACGTCCAGCATTACAGTTGATCAAAACAAAACCAGGTAACACAATTGTATCTTCCTGCTTCATCATGGTACGTCCGGCAGCTACAGGCGAGAACGAAGTACTTGCAATGGCTGACTGTGCAATCAACATTCATCCAACAGAGGACGAGTTAGTAGAGATTGCCGGTGAGACAGCAGAGTGTGCTAAGATTTTCGGTATCGATCCCAAGGTTGCATTCTTAAGCTACTCAACACTTGGTTCCGGTAAGGGCGAGGATGTTGACAAGATGCGCAACGCAGCAGCAAAAGCAAAAGAAAAATATCCGGAGCTTCCAATCGAAGGAGAAATCCAGTTCGATGCAGCAGTTTCTCCACGTGTTGCACGTACAAAATGCAAAGATTCTCAGGTTGCAGGACATGCAAACACATTTGTATTCCCTGACATCAATGCTGGTAACATTGGTTACAAGATTGCACAGCGTCTTGGTAACTTCGAAGCTTACGGACCAATCTTACTTGGCTTAAATGCACCAATCAACGATCTGTCCCGTGGATGTAACGCTTCTGAAGTATATTCTATGGCAATCATCACAGCAGCACTTGCTTAATTGCAATTGATCGGAACATAATAATAAGAAAGAACCGTATGCGAAGAGCGTTTGAAAGAATGTTTTCGTGTGTCGGTTCTTTTTTTGTTATGGCGACGACCGCTAATCGGAGCGAGATTCGCAGAGCATATCTTGTCTCTGTGATTGGAAACACTTGAATCGTGAAATGGTATTTTGAATTTATATATGATTCTCGCAGACTGAATCATATAATTAGAATATGTGGATGAAACTGGGAAAGTATCAGATAATATGTGGATAACTATGTGGATAATGTGAATAAGTCGGTGAATATAGATAAATAATATTAATTGTTATACAATTAAAAAGAAATACGAAAAGAATTATAAAATGGAAATATATCTTTTTCTTTGATTGCATAGTAGAATATGTGTGCAATTCACATAATAGGAAAAAAAGATTTGCAGAAAATAACAAATGAATCAAACAGAGGAAAAAACAATGTTTAAAAATGCAGGACGTGTAAAACGCACAATAGAAGAATATTTTGTACTTACCGTGGCAACGCTTATTCTGGTTGTCGGCGTGTATGTATTCAAGTTCCCGAATAACTTTTCTTTCGGTGGAGTGACTGGTATTGCGGTCGTTTTGAGCGCCATTATGCCGACAACCCCTGGAAATATCACATTTATTATCAATATGGCACTGCTTGTGCTGGGATTTATTTTTCTTGGAAAAAGTTTTGGAATCAAGACTGTCTATGTCAGTGTGCTGATGTCAGTTGGGTTAAGTGCAGCGGAGAAATGGTTCCCAATGTCTGCGCCACTCACCTCACAGCCGGTGCTGGAACTGATCTATGCGATCGTGCTTCCAGCGGCGAGTTCAGCCATCTTATTTAATGTCGGAGCTTCCGGTGGTGGTACGGATATTATCGCCATGATCTTAAAGAAATACACGAAACTGAATATCGGAGGCGCACTGTTTCTGGTAGACCTGTTTATTGTACTTGCATCCTGTCTTGTCTTTGATGCGCAGACAGGTCTGTTTTCCCTCTGCGGACTTCTGGCAAAATCACTGGTGGTCGACAATGTGATCGAGAGTATTAACATGTGCAAATACTTCACCATTATCTGCAATGATCCGGAACCAATCTGTGAGTTTATCACCCAGAAGTTAAACCGCAGTGCAACGGTATATCATGCCGAGGGTGCTTATCAGCATAACGACAAAGCAGTTATTCTCTCTGTTATGAAGCGAAGCCAGGCTGTGGAACTCCGTAACTTCATCCACGAAAACCAGCCGTCCGCTTTCATTGCGATCACCCCGAAAGTTTGCGGACATAGGGAAATTATGCTAAAATAGACGGCATATAAGATGAATGAATTTGACGGAAATTTGTTCAAAAATAACAGGTTTTATCGAACACTAAAAGGAGAGATAAAACAGGAGAAAACAGGAGAAGGATTTCATGAAAATTTGGGAAGATGAGAAACAGGTGTACATCAGAGCGAGCATGGAGCGCAATACGCCGGAACAGAATGCAGCGCTCAAAGAGCGTTTAGAACAGATCGACTGGTCGATTTTAGAACATATCCAGAGAAAAGAGACTGTGAATGAGCGCGGTGTGTTCGCACCGTTAGAAGCAGTGGAAGTGCCGGAGATCGAGGCGCGCAGAGACGAGTTTAAAGCAGCAGGACTGGATGCAATCCGGGCAGGAAAAGTAGGAGCAGTGCTTTTAGCTGGCGGACAGGGAACAAGACTGGGGTTGGACAGACCGAAGGGAACATTAAATATCGGTGTGAATCGGGAACTTTATTTATTCGAGCAGCTTTTCCGTAATCTGATGGATGTGACGGATGAAGCCGGTGCTTACGTTCCAATGTACATTATGACAAGCAATATTAATCATAAAGATACCGTTACTTTTTTTGAGGAGCATCATTATTTTGGCTATCCAAAAGACTATGTAAAATTTTTCATTCAGGAGATGGTTCCGGCATGTGACCACGAGGGACGTGTCTATATGGAATCTGATACCGAGGTGGCAATGTCTCCAAACGGAAACGGTGGATGGTTTGGTTCCATGGTGAGCGCAGGATTATTAGATGACATCCACGCACGAGGACTTGAATGGATCAATGTGTTTGCAGTGGACAACTGCTTACAGAGAATTGCGGATCCGCTATTTATCGGCGCAACAATCGTTTCTGGCTGCGAGAGTGGAGCGAAGGTAGTGCGCAAGGCGGCACCGGATGAAAAAGTTGGCGTGCTTTGTACTGAGGATGGAAAACCATCTATCGCAGAGTATTATGAGATGACGCAGGAGATGGCAACTGCAAGAAAAGAGAATGGAGATCTGCTTTACGGCTTTGGCGTGATCTTAAACTATCTTTTCTCTGAAAAAAAATTAGAGCAGATCGCAGACGCACGTATGCCGATCCATGTGGTGGAGAAGAAAATTCCTCATATTGATCTGGAAGGAAATATGGTGAAACCGGAGCAACCAAACGGATACAAGTTTGAAACTTTAGTGCTGGATATGGTACATATGATGGATGACTGCATTCCATATGAAGTTGTGCGTGAAAGAGAATTTGCACCGATCAAAAACCTTCATGGCGTGGATTCCTTAGACACTGCAAGAGAATTGTTAAAAGGCTGCGGTATTACATTATAATTTTTAGAAAAATTTAAGAGCAGATTCACGTGCAGTTTACTTTTATCTGTTATAGTAATATCAGAACATGTGCAGAGCGATACAGCGCGAAGGAAGAAGGGCACATGGGATTGAGGGATAGAACATGCAGAGAGAAGAGCAGGAAGTCACAGACACTTACTATTATGAAGCGCAGTCTGTAATTGAGATTAACGAATTAGTTCCGGTTGCGATGCCGTATGAGAATGATATGGAACGCATCGCGGACATGACCGAGGAGTTTTCAAGGAGCATTGACCCAGTACTCCGCATGTATAATGCGGCAATGAGCGCGACGACAGCACGCCTTGAGATCATCAAGGATGAGTTTAAATACAGGAAGTTAAGGTGTCCGATCCATCACATTGATACCAGATTGAAGTCGGCACAGAGTATCCTCGGAAAACTTCAGAAAAAAGATATGGCATTAACGTTAAATGCGGCATGCAATAACATTTATGATATTGCAGGAATCAGGGTTGTGTGTCCATACATTAAGGATGTCTACCTGATCCGTGACCGTATTTTGGCGCAGGATGATATTGTGATCATGAAAGTGAAGGATTACATTGCGGAACCGAAGCAAAACGGCTATCGCAGCCTGCATATGCTCATCCGCGTGCCGGTCTACTTTATGAATAAGAAGCAGATGGTTCCGGTGGAACTTCAGATCCGCACACAGGCAATGGATCTTTGGGCAAGTTTAGAGCATGATATTAAGTACAAATCGCTCTATCAGGGAAAAAACTATGATTTTGGTGATGAGTTGAAAGAATGCAGCAGACGCAACAGCAGATGCAGCAAACGGAGACTTAGCTGATAAAAAAGTTGGTGTATGTATTTATCAGTTCGCTGATAACTTCATGACATTATTCCGTGGAGAACTTGAGAACTACTTAGTAGAACAGGGATTCTCAAAAGACAATATCACAATCGTAGATGGTGCTAACGACCAGGCTACACAGACAAACCAGATCCAGAACTTCATCACACAGGGTGTTGACGTTTTGATCATCAACCCAGTTAACTCTTCATCCGCAGAGACAATCACAGACATGGTTGTTGAAGCTGGTATCCCTCTTGTATACATCAACCGTGAGCCAGATGCTTCTGAGGAGCAGAGATGGGCAGATAACAACTGGGATGTAACATACGTTGGATGTGACGCTCGTCAGTCCGGTACATACCAGGGCGAAATGATCGCTGATCTTGGTCTTGACACAGTTGATATGAACGGAAACGGCAAGATCGACTACATCATGATCGAAGGTGACCCGGAGAACGTTGATGCCCAGTATCGTACAGAGTACTCCATCAAAGCTCTTGAAGATGCCGGATTAGAAGTAAACTGCTTAGACGATCAGGTTGGTATGTGGGATCAGGCTACAGCACAGCAGTTAGTAGCTAACTCCTTAAGCCAGAATGGTAATGATATCGAAGTTGTATTCTGTAACAACGATGCAATGGCACTTGGTGCTTTACAGGCAATCGAATCTGCAGGACGTACTGTAGGTGAAGATATCTACTTAGTAGGTGTTGATGCTTTATCAGAAGCACTTGAAGATGTTCTTGCAGGAACAATGACAGGTACTGTATTTAACGATCACTTCTCACAGTCCCACAGTGCAGCAGACGCAGCTATCAACTACTTATCAGGTGCTGGAAACGAGCACTACATTGGTTGTGACTACGTGAAAGTTACAAAAGACAATGCCCAGGAAATCCTTGACATGGTTAAATAATCAATCATTGCTACATTGAAAAAGTAAAATGAAAAAAGCGGTGCGGGTGTTTGAATGGCACCCGCACTTGTCTTGAAAAGACTGACACAAGACGATCTTAATTGATTTGATAACGAAAAGAATTATGAAAATGTCATGTATTTGAAACAGCGGAAGTAATAATGGGTAAGGAATTCTGAATATTGACATTACACAGATTTTTGATCTGTATCAACATAAAATAAAACAGGTAATAGACCTGAATTTATAAAGGAGGAGCAAAATGGCTGAATATAAACTGGAGCTTAAGGGTGTTTGCAAATCTTTCCCTGGTGTAAAAGCGTTGGATAATGTACAGCTTTCATTAAGACCAGGAACAGTTCATGCAC
>SFQZ01000120.1 GCA_004562915.1 bacterium | reverse complement strand
AAAAGAACATCGGGGATATGTGGCCAACCTTGAAGAATCCGTTGGAGCCAATGGTTCGGTTGTAACAGAGTACCAGTATGAGCAGAACAACCACAGTGATGGAATTGAAATTGAAATTGATACGAGGGAAGATCACAGAAGAAAAGGTCTGGCTTATGCATGTGGGGCAAAACTGATTCTGGAATGTTTGAAGAGAGGATTGTATCCCAGTTGGGATGCTCAGAATAAGTGGTCGGTAGGATTGGCTGAGAAACTGGGATATCATTTTAGCCATGAATATACGGCTTATGAAGTGAAATGGTAAGAGAACAAGCATAGTTTTTGGAGGAGAATGAAGATGAAATTAAAAAATATACTGATTGTTGTGAAAGATATTGAAAAATCGAAAGAATTCTATCACAAGTTGTTTGGTCTTGAAACGATCCTTGACAACGACGGAAATATGATTTTGACGGAGGGGTTAGTCCTTCAGGAAGAATCAATCTGGAAGAAATTCACGGGGAAAGATGTTATTCCGGAAAATAATGCGTGTGAATTATATTTCGAAGAGAAAAATATTGAAGCTTTTATTGAGAAACTCGAAAAATATGATCCGTCCGTAAAATATGTGAATCGATTAATGACACATTCATGGGGACAAAAGGTAATCCGGTTTTATGATCCGGATGGAAATCTGATCGAAGTTGGGACACCGATGTAAGACGTAAATATTTTTTCGAACCTAAAGTGACAAAATTGTCATCCACGAGTCATGGAGCAGTCATCTGACTTCGTTATACTAAGAATCAGAAAAAGAAAAATGACATTACATGACGAAGGAGGAGTATAAAATATGGAAATCTTAAGGGTAGAAAACCTGACAAAAGTATATGGCGAGGGAAGCAATCAGGTGAAAGCCTTGGACAATGTTTCCTTTACTGTGGACAAAGGCGAATTTGTCGCGGTCGTCGGTGCATCCGGATCCGGAAAATCAACGCTGATCCATTTGATCGGCGGTGTGGACAAACCGGACGGCGGAAAGGTTATCGTAGGCGGAACGGATGTTTATGCGCAGAAAGAAGAAGAACTTGCCATTTTCCGGCGCAGGCAGATCGGACTGATTTATCAGTTTTATAATCTGATTCCGGTTCTGACTGTAGAAGAAAATATGACGCTTCCGGTTCTGATGGATGGAAGAAAAGTAAACGAAGAACGTCTGGAGGAACTTCTGGACTTGTTAAAACTAAAGAAAAGGAGGAAGCATCTGCCAAATCAGCTTTCCGGAGGACAGCAACAGAGAGTTTCGGTGGGAAGAGCGCTGATGAATGCGCCGACACTGGTTCTTGCTGACGAGCCGACAGGAAATCTGGATTCTGAGAACAGCAAAGAAATCATGAAGCTTCTCAGATATTCGAACAGAACCTACGACCAGACGCTGATCGTGATTACTCATGATGAAAATATTGCGCTGCAGGCAGACCGGATCATTTCGCTGGAAGATGGACGAATCGTGAGAGATGAGGTGATTCGCTAATGAATATTTTCGCAAAAATCACCTTTCAGACGATGAAACAGAATAAAGTCCGGACGATTGTATCAATCATAGGTGTCATTCTTGCGACTTCTATGGTGACGGGAGTTCTCGTATTTGGAGGCAGTATTCAGAATTATATGCTGGAGCGCGGAAAGCGGGAAAATGGAGAATGGCATCTTTACGAAGAAGCGCTTTCGAAAGAAGAATATGAAGAGACTGCAAAATATGATGATGTCAAGAAATGTGTTTCTATAAGGGAGCTGGGATATGGAGATGTTTCTTTTCTGAGGCAGAAAAACAGACAAAAGATAGCCAATTATCTGTATATGCAGACGATGAATCCGGAAGCCGCAGAGCTTCTGGGAGTGAAGTTGTCGGAGGGGCGCTTGCCGGAAAATGAGAATGAAATCATCCTTCAGGAAGAAACGATTACCATGACTAGTACTCAGACCGGAGAACAGTACCGTGTGGTTGATGTAGGAGATACGATCACAGTTACGGTAGGCGACTGGATCATCGACGGAGAAAAGATAACCGGAAATCCTTGGATCGAATATCAGGAACAGGAGGATAAATACGAAAATTTTGCTCCGAAATATGAGAGAACCTATACAATTGTAGGTATCCTGGAGTCTTGGGGAAACAGCAATATGGGCGGCGGAGGTATGGATGTATTTACCGGGGATATCCTTTCAAAGAAACATCAGGAAGAAGATAAAGAGGCGCCTTATAACACGTATGTACAGCTGAAAAATCCGCGAAATATCCAGAATTTTATCGAGACAAAAGGAAAAGGAACAAGCTGGAACTCAAATGAAGCAGTTTTAAAATGGATCGGAGCTTCCAGAAACAGTGCATACATGACATTTTTAGATGGTATCATGCAGATCTTGATCTTCATCATTGGAATCGGATCCATTTCACTGATCTATAATACATTTGCCATCTCGCTAAGAGAGAGAACAACACAATTTGGCATCTTATCTTCAGTCGGCGCGACAAATAAGCAGCTGAAAAAAGCCATGTGGTACGAAGCAGCTTCGGTGGCGGTCATAGGAATTCCATTCGGTATCCTTGCCGGTGTAGGAGGAATCGCTGTAACACTTCACTATATTGGTCCGTGGCTTGGAGGATGGATTCACGGTGACGAAGAAACAATCAGGTTACATGTGTATCCATACATCATTCCAATGACGATTCTGATCGTATTTATTCTGGTATGCCTTTCCGTCTGGGGACCTGTCAGAAGAATACGTAAGATTACACCAATGCAGGCAATTCGCGCGACAAAAGATATAAAAATACGTTCCAAGAAAGTAAAAAGTCCGAAATATATTTTTAAACTGTTTGGAGTAGAAGGGATGCTTGCGGACAAAAATTACAAACGCGACCGGAAAAAATACAGAGCGACCGTATTTTCACTTACCATCAGCATTATCTTATTTGTGTCCGCGTCCCTGCTTTCAGAATATCTCATTTCAACCGGAGCATTTGTAATGAAAATGCCGGAATACGAGATCCTTTATACCAGTAGAGATTATAAAATGGATGAAATGGAAGAATTAGAAACAGAGAATAAAAAAATAGAACAAGTCTTAGACGAGATAGAAGGAGTAGAGCGATATCAGGAATATAAAGATCAATTTATTTATTTTGATGTAGAAGAGGCAAGAGTCTGGTGCAATCTGATCTTTATCCCGGACGATGAATTTGTAAAATATACATATGGCAATAATCCGGTATATTACGATAAATATGTAAAATATGATACAGAAAAAGGAAAATATGTAGAAAAAGAATTCTTTGACGGAAAAGAAAATCTGACACTCCGATATTATAGAGAGCAAGTAATCCCAACAGAAAACGGAGAATATAACACAAAACTTTCCGAAGAAAAAGAAATCATTCTGAGTCATTCCATTGAAAATCTTCCGGATTATCTATTCGATTCTCAGGAAAGCGGATATGGAAATGTCATCATTCTGGTTCCGGAAAGCAGGATGGAAGAGTACCTGTTCAAGGATGATTTGTTTAATTCGGTTGAATCCAATATTGCAATCAAAGCAACACAGTACAATTCGGTCTATCAGGAACTGGAGAAAAAAATGACAAATGAAGAACTGCTTGAAAATGGTTATCTGTCATGTGCGGCGAAAGATTATGAAAAAGACAGAGGAATGCTTCTCTCTGTAAAGGTACTGACTTATGGATTTATTGTATTGATATCCCTGATCGCAGCAGCAAATGTGTTTAACACGATATCAACCAACGTTATGCTGAGAAAACGAGAATTTGCAATGCTTCAGTCTATGGGAATGTCCCGGAAGATGCTTCATAAAATGATGAATTATGAGTGCCTCATCTACGGGTTCAAGTCCATCAGTTATGGAGTTATCGGATCGCTATTGATTAGTGTACTACTGTTTGGCAATATCGCCAGAAGTGCACAAATTCAGTTTGTATATCCATGGAAACCTTTGTTTGTCGCAATTATCTGGGTTATGATCGTAGTGTTCTGCAGTATGCTGTACAGTATACAGAAAATTAAGAAACAGAATGTGATAGAAGAACTGAAAAGAGAATAAAAGCATGTGGCTGGTTTAGAATATTTAAAATCTAAGCCAGCCATTTTAAAAATTAAAAATCATGTATACCTAAATTGTTTAACATATTATTTCAAAAACATATGAATCAATTTCTTATTAAGAGAGCTATAAGGCTGATATCGCATAGGCAGATCCAGCCATGTCTTTTTATCTACAATACTCTTATAATGTGAGAACGTCCGGAATCCGTCCCGTCCGTGGTAAGATCCCATTCCGCTTTCTCCGAATCCACCAAATCCCATTTCGCTGGTAGCGAGATGAATAATCGTATCGTTGATGCATCCTCCGCCAAATCCGCATTCGGAAGTTACTTTCCTGGCAACAGCTTTACTGTTGGTGAAAATGTACAGCGCGAGTGGGTGTGCCATAGAGTTGATTTTACGGATCGCTGCATCCAAAGAATCGTATGTCAGAACCGGAAGGACCGGTCCGAAGATTTCTTCCTGCATAACAGCGTCTTCGAATGTTACGTGATCCATCAAAGTAGGTTCGATTTTTAATGTATCAGCGTCTGATCTGCCTCCGCAGACAACTTTTGACGGATCGATCAGTCCGCAGATCCGGTCAAAATGTTTCCGATTGATGATTTTTCCGTAGTGATCATTATGCAGAGCATCGGTTGTAAACTGCTTTTCAATCTGCTGTTTTATTTCTTCAATCAGGAGATCTTTGATTTCTTTATCGCAGTAAATATAGTCCGGTGCCACGCAGGTCTGCCCGCAGTTCAGGTATTTTCCAAATACGATTCTTTTTGCGGCAAGCTTTAAGTTGGCGCTTTTTTCTACGATACAAGGACTTTTACCGCCAAGTTCCAGCGTAACCGGTGTGAGATGGGAAGAAGCACATTTCATGACTTCTTTGCCGACTGTCTGGCTTCCGGTAAAGAAAATGTAATCAAAATGTTCGTTCAGAAGACAGGTATTTTCAGCTCGTCCTCCGGTCACTAACGCAACATATTCTTTGTCGAAGCATTCTTCAATCAGTTTTTTCATAATTTCGCTTGTGTTAGGGGAATAGGCGCTCGGTTTTACAACAGCGGTATTTCCGGCGGCGATGGCATCTACAAGAGGATCGATCGTCAATAAAAACGGATAATTCCAGGGACTCATGATCAGCACAACACCGTATGGAGACGGCTTCTTAAAACTGCGGGAATGAAAATGCGCAAGCGGAGTGAGAACTGTTTTCTCTTTGGAAAATTTGCGGACATGTTTTAACATATAACTGATTTCACTCAAAACAAGCCCTGTTTCGCACATGTAGCTTTCAAATGCGCTCTTTCCCAAATCCTTTTTTATTGCATCGTTGATTTCGTTTTCATATTTCAAAATGCAGGACTGCAGCTTTTTCAAAGCCTGTATTCTGTAATCTACATCGAGTACAGCTCCGGTGTAGAAAAATTTACGCTGTGTTTCAACGATTTCTCTGATTTCATGTTCCGTCATGAAAATTCTCCTTCCTACTGTTCAGATTGTTGCATCAATTGATAATAAAATGTTTCAAGTTCTTTGGCGTCCATCAGTACCGGAACCGGATAAAGTGGATTTGCCTCCTTATCGGCATAGTGAGCGAGCTTTGGAATATCTTCTTCCCGAATCGATTCAATGGTATCTCCGATTTCAAATCGCTTTTTCATTTCTTTGACTGCAAGAATAAATGCTTTCGCTGCCGTTTCATGTGGTGTATTTTTATCTGCCAGTCCGGCAGCGATTGCAAGTTTGTGGAGCTTTTTGTAAATCGTGGAACCATAGGCTTCCAAAACAAGCGGAAGAATCACTGCATTTGCCAGTCCGTGCGGCACGTTGTATTCCCCTCCAAGAGAATGGGCAACAGCATGAACGTAACCTACATAGGATTTGGTAAATGCACATCCGGCATAGAAAGAAGCGTGAAGCATTTTCTTACGGGCTTCCTCATTTTTTCCATCTGTATAAACCGTGTCAATATTTTCAAAAATAAGTTCGACTGCTTTCAGGGCATCCATACGGGTTCCGTAAGTTGTTGAATTCCCGATATATGCTTCTACTGCGTGTGTAAGTGCATCCATACCGGTGGTTGCGGTGATAAAAGGAGGAAGACTTAAGGTTACCTTTGGGTCAAGTATAGCATATCTGGGAATCAAAGGAAAATCATTGATTGCATATTTATGTCTTGTCTCGGCATCGGTGATCACTGCGGCAAGCGTAGTTTCACTTCCGGTTCCGGCTGTAGTGGGAACTGCAATTAGAAGAGGAATTCTTTTGTGTACTTTCAGAATGCCTTTCATTTTGGCAAGAGACTGTTTCGGTTTTGCAATCTTGGCACCTACTGCTTTGGCACAGTCCATACTTGACCCACCTCCAAAACCTATGATGGCATTACAATTATTGGAAAGAAATAAATCCATTGCTTCAGCAACATTCTTTGTGGTAGGATTAGCCACGGTTTTATCATATATCGTATATTTAATATTATTTTCG
>SFQZ01000119.1 GCA_004562915.1 bacterium | reverse complement strand
AAGAAGATACGGAGGGAGAAATCAAACGAGAGCAAACGCAGGAGCAGAGAACAGAAAAGGATAGCATGTATGAACTGTCCGCAAAAAATGACCGACTGATTTGGAACAAAGGGAAGGCAGAATCAATAGATTTAAGTGTCTGGCAATAAGACAGAATGTTGCTGATAAATATGGTAAGGCAGATGGTATCACATTTAAGCGAGACATATGGACAGAAATGTTTGAAGCTGCTAAAGCGGAAAAGCAGAATGACCAGTCAGAGCTTGTACCATTCTGGTGTTTCGGAAAAAATCAGAGTGTAAAAATAGAAAGGCTTGTGCCAATGTATCCTATGAGTAAGGATGAGGTTAATTATGAAAGGCTGATAAAGATTCTGTCTCTTTACCGGCTTACATTAGGGCAGGCAAGGCAGGAAGAACTTCTGGAGTATTTATTCAAAGAGTTCAAGGAAACAAGTGGATTGAAGAAATTGTTTATCGACTTGAGTCCATTTTCAAAGGGAAAAGAAGGTTGATATGATGAGAATACTTTTTTGTAACATAGCGTGGATGAAGGAGTATCGAGGAAATGAAGATGGAAAGGATATTCCGTTAAATGGTGGAAGCTATGTTGATGAGACAGGAGATGCTCATGAAAAATATAATTTTACACCGGTGAATATGGAGGGAAGGGAAGGCTTATATTGTCTGGGATTTTTTGAGACAAAATCACATAATGGTAAAGATGTCAATCAAATGCGGATTGAGAATATTGCAGGTTGTGAACTATTAAAAAAAGAAGAATCAGTAGATGATGTGCTTGTTGTTTATTGTGCAAAGCATCCGGCACATAAGTTTACGACGGTCGTGGGATGGTATAAACATGCTACAGTTTACAGACATTATCAAGAGGCAGTGTTTGCTCCAGAAGATATACAATATTACAATGCAATTGCAAACTCATCTGATTGTGTCTTACTTCCTGCAGGGATCAGATCAAGAAAGGTACAATGGGAAGTCCCAAGAAAATCAAATGGTTGGGCTTATGGATTTGGACGGGCAAATGTGTGGTATGCAAGTGAAGAAGATAGCCGGTTACAAGATTATCTTACGAGATTAGTAAAACAGATTGATGAATATGATGGCGAAAATTGGATTGACAAGTACGCTGAGTAATGAGGTACATATATTATGGGAAACGAATCAGGTGAATGGATTATGCATGGCATGAAGTGGGACAACCCGGAATGTATCCATTCTGTAGATGAAGCAATCAAGTATATAAATGAATTTGGCTTTTTACCATTATTTAAGAATGATATAGATGGGTTTTCACTTGAAGAAAGAACTGTTCCAGAGTACTGGTGGAGTGATAATCCGGAGATTGATCCATGGATGTGGCGGGCTATTATAGCAAGGCGGCATGATATCGTCTATGGAAAGTTCTTTGATAAGAAGGCAGGATTTATATCAAAAAAGTGGCTTCCTGTATTTGCTAATTATCGCCGGGATGGATATGATTTTGATGCATTATATGATGATGGGAAAGCACCTAATAAGCATAAAAAGATAATGGTCAATTTTATGGAAGATAATGCTGATTCAGAGATTTATTCAAATGAATTGAAAAAACAGGCTGGATTTGGTAAGGATGGAGAAAAGGGATTTGATGGTGCTATAACGAATCTTATGATGCAGACATATCTGTGCAACTGCGATTTTAAGAAGAGAGTGAATAAGAGAGGCATTGAATATGGATGGGATGTTGCAGTGTATTCATCTATTGAGCATATCTATGGATATGATTATGTGACTTCCTGCTATAAGGATAATCCACAGGACTCATGGAAACAGCTTGTAGACTATATGCATGAGATGTTTCCGGATGCAACGGATAAGCAGATAAGGAAAGTGTTAAAATAAAACAGTGAATTTTTGAGGTGAATATACATAAAATGAATGCAAAAAAATCCGCAGCTTATTGCAAGCTGATAGAAAATGTAAAAAACAAATATCTTAAAAATCCTATATACACAAAGAACCTGACACTTGGCTGGTGCGATTTACGTCAGGGAGAAGATTTGTGTCAGGAAATTAACCTATGGACATATTGGCAAGGGAGAGATTACGCCAAGAAGACACCACATATTAAGTATATGCTGATAGGTCAGGATTTCGGACCACCAGAAAAGGAAGAACTAAACGGTACGATTGCAAATGTCCGTAAGATGAATGATGGTATAGATGTGATGTTCCATGAAAATGTAGATTTGGAAGCAAGGGATTCACAGACGGATAAAAATATTGTCAGATACTTTGAACTGCTTGGTAAAAATGAAATTGACAAGAAAAAATATCCAGATTTGTTTTTCTGCAATTGTAATTTGGGCTATCGCAGAGATAAGTATTCTGGAAATATGACCAGAAAGATATTGGCAAATGATGCAGCCGAAATAAAATCACTGATTGACATTATAGAGCCGGAAAACATAATCTGTCTGGGTCTTGATACATCTGTGGTTGTAATACGAACTCTGATTGATAAAAAGTTTTCCTGCAATAGAGTATCTGAACTTATAGGAACTGGAGAACCTTATATTTATGGAGAAACATATATATACCCTGTAGCACATCCGGGGTATTGGGGTACAAGTACAAGAGGAGAGGATAATGTTATTGCAGATTGGAGGAGGATTAGAAAATAAGGAGGAGTCACAATGCCATTTAAGATTGTCCGAAACGATATAACAAAGGTAAAAGCAGATGTAATCGTGAATACTGCCAATCCAAATCCGATATGTGCAAGTGGCACGGACTTAGCAATATATGAGGCAGCAGGAAAAGAAAAGCTTCTCGCAGAAAGAGCGAATATCGGCAAAATTGCAAGAGGTGATATTGCTGTCACTGGTGCATATAGCCTAAATGCAAAATATATTATTCATACAGTAGGACCGGTATGGACGGATGGATTGCACCATGAATTTGAAATTCTGGAGCACTGCTATCGTAAATCATTGCAAAAAGCATTGGAACTTAAGTGCGAGAGCATTGCATTTCCATTAATTTCGACAGGAGTATATGGATTTCCGAAGGATAAGGCATTACAGATTGCTGTGTCAGTATTCAGCCAGTTTCTTACTGAAAATGAAATGGAAATTATACTGGTAGTGTTTGATAAAAGGTCTTTTCAGCTGTCCGGTCAGATTGTTGGGGATATTGATTCTTATATAGATGCTAATTACGTCAGAGAAATCCATAGAAAAGAGTATCCGTTAAGGAGCAGAAGAAGTACTCATGTAAAAGAATTGGCAGAAGAAGATTTCAATGAAGAAATGCTTCAAAGAGAAGAAGACAACTATCCACTTGAGGAAATGACAGATACTGGCATGACAGAATTGCTCATGCCGTTAGAAAATATTTCATTGGAAGATCAGCTGGCCAATATAGGAGTTTCCTTTCATGATAAATTATTTGAGCTGATTGATGAAGCACATCTTGATAATAAGGATGTGTGGAAACGGGCAAACCTTGATAGGAAACATTTTTCAAAGATTCAGTGTGATCAGAATTATCATCCAAAGAAAAAGACAGTAATGGCACTCTGTATTGCACTTCAGCTTGATCTGGAACAGTCAAGAGATTTACTTGCCAGAGCGGACTGGGCATTTAGTCCAAGCAGTAAGGTGGATCTGATCGTGCAGAAGGCTATTATAGATAAGCAGTATGATATTATGCAGCTGAATGTAACATTGTTTAAGTATACGAATGAAATTCTTGGAGTATAGGAGAAAATATTCATGAGTAGAGAGACAGATATAAAACTTTTAATGGACAATTGGGAAGAAAAACATAAAAATAATGGATATAAGCGTTTTATCAGAGATGGTATAGTGTGTGAAGAAAAATGGGAAGCACAGCATACACCAAGAGTATGTTATTTCTTAAAGGAAGCATACACTTCTAATGAAAATGGTTATAATCTGGTAGAAGATTTGCATGATTGTGAACGTCCATGGACTATGTGGAGAAAGGTAGCAATATGGACACAGGCAATATATAATGCATTTAACGATAATATCTGTGAGTATGACGATGAAGTATTACGTTCTAAGGAAAAAGAAATCATAGACCGTATTGCAGTGGTCAATGTGAAAAAAAGCAATGGCGGAAGCGAATCTGAATATGAAGATTTGAAAAAATACGCACTTGAAGACAGGCTGGAAATAAAGCGTGAATTGGAAATTATACAACCGGATATCATTGTATGTGGGAATAATCTCAGTCTATTGAAACTTGTATTAGGGGAAGAATTACAGAATGATGATACATGGGATAATATGTTGGCGCTTTGGAAGGATACATTGGTGCTTGATTATTATCACCCTGCTGTGCATTATCCTAATCGGGTTAATTATTATGCTTTAATGGCAATTTGCGATGTGGCAAGAAAAAAATATGGTACGCCAGTATGGTCAGAACAAAATGAAAAATATTAGAGAAATTAGTGTCGGTGCAATATTGTACCGGCATTTTTATTTTCTGAAAGTGTCGCCCAAACAGCGACCATATGAAGATGCCTTTTAATTATACTCATATTGTAACAGAGAAAGAGAGGTGCCGGAGTAATCCGGGAATTGGAGGCATATATGTACGGAGCAATTTTAGGAGATATTATAGGAAGTCCGTTTGAGTTTGACAGAGGTGATAAAACAAAGAATTTTGATTTGTTTAGTGAAGGCTGTGGCTTTACAGATGATTCTGTTATGACAATAGCAGTTGGAGAAGCTCTCCTGGCAGTCGGACCGGAAGCAGCAGTAAAGAAAATTGAAGATGCGGTAGCATCCAATATGCAGGATTGGGGAAAAAGATATCCACATGCAGGCTATGGTGGATGCTTCAGACATTGGCTTAAAGAAAATAATCCGAAGCCATACGGAAGCTATGGAAATGGTTCAGCCATGAGAGTGTCAGCGGTAGGCTGGCTTTATGATTCGATGGAAAGAACCAGAGAGGTAGCTAGAGCTACAGCGAATGTGACACATAATCATCCAGAAGGTATAAAGGGTGCAGAGTCAACTGCAAGTGCAATATATATGGCAAGGAATGGATCTTCAAAAGAAGAAATCAAAGCTTATATCGAGAGGGAATTTCATTATGATCTGAGTAGAACATTGGATAATATCCGAACCTACTACCATCATGTTGAAAGCTGTCAGGAAACAGTACCAGAGGCAATCATCGCATTTCTGGAATCCAAAGATTTTGAGGATGCCATACGGAATGCAGTATCACTTGGTGGAGATACGGATACGCTTGGTGCTATTACAGGAAGTATTGCAGAAGCATTTTATGGGATCCCAGCTGTGCTGATTGCAGAGTGTAAAAGCCGGATTGATAAGGGACTGATGACGGATGTTCTTGATGAATTTGATCATGTACTTGGCAGGAGCGTGGATACTTATTCAGATGAAGTGGATGAGACACAGGCAAATCAGATGATTGAGGCAGCAATCGACCAGTATTATATTCAGCAGGATAAAAATGGAATGCTGTTATTTATGGAAGTTATGGTAACAAGAATGCAGCAGGCAGGAGAAGTTATTGTTCCATATATCACGGAAAATCCTTTTATGTCGGAAGAACAGATAAGTAAAGTAAAGGCTGGTGACACGATTTCGCTTGACCATGATGTAAGACTTAAAATAGAGACTGTAAAAGATGCTGATGAAAAAGAATGGATTGGAGTATTTACATCTTCTGAAGAGATGCATAAGGGTTCTGCTGGAAATGTGCAGATGAATCAGTCTATTGAATCAATACTTCGTCTGGCACTTAATTGGGAACAGGTGAATGGAATTGTGATTAATCCGTTTGGTAAGTATATTCAGATGACAAAGAAGATGATAGAGCTTTTAATCAATGGGTATGAATATAATGAGAATGAAAGGAAGAGCAAAGATGATGAGAACAATTAAAGTTACAGGAAAAGGGAAAATAGCAGTAAAGCCGGATAAAATCCGGTTATATGTCAACAAGGAAGAACTTTGCAAAGAATATGAAGATACTCTCCGAAGGTCAACAGAAGATACAGAGCTTCTCAAGGATTTGTTTGAGAAACTTGGTTTTCAGAGAAAAGACCTTAAAACAGTATATTTTAATGTCGATACAGAATATGAAAGCTATCAGGACAGAGATAAGAGCTGGAAGCGAAGATTTAAAGGTTATAAGTATAATCACCATATGAAAATAGAGTTTGCAGCTGATAATAAAAGATTAGGGCAAGTCCTTTACGCTTTGGCTCATAGCTCATTAAGGCCAGAGTTTTCTATTGAGTATACAGTGGCAGATGTAGAAAAATGTAAAAATGAGCTGTTACATAAAGCAATCGAGGATTCCATTCAAAAGGCACAGGTGCTTACAACAGCAGCAAATGTGAAATTGGGTGAAATACAGGCAATTGATTATTCTTGGGGAGAGATAGATTTTGTAACAAAGCCATTGAATGAAATGAGATTAATGGAGTGTACGGAATGTGAAATGAGTGCACCGGGAGCATATGATATAGATATTGAGGCAGACGATATTAATGTTACTGATACGGCAACTGTAATATGGGAAATTGCATAAAGAGGAAGATATAAATAGATTAGACGAAAAGCAAGAGGCTGTCGGGAAATAGCAGTTTTGGCCCCTGATGTGTAAGAAGGAGACAGTCCGGCAGAAATTCAGACTTTTTCAAGGCACTGATTTTCTACGGACTGT
>SFQZ01000118.1 GCA_004562915.1 bacterium | reverse complement strand
TAATCAGCTGGCAATGATGACCGTACAGATTGTCATGAACAATTCTCTACGATTCTATGGTGCCCAGTCCATCTATGGAGAATCCATCCCATTGGCCTGTGCAGGCATCATCAACAAAGTCGGCTTTATCTTCTTCTCCTTCTGTATCGGTATTGCCCAGGGAATGCATAACCTGAATGATTCTATTGAAAGTTTTGCAAGAAGTTGTTTTTCTTTTGCACTGGATACCAAACAGGATCTGTGGTTTGCGACCAAAGATACCATTTCTAAAAAATACGATCACACATTCAAAGATATTTTCCAGGAAATCTTTGATGCAGAATATAAGGAAAAGTTTGAAGAAGCTGGTATCACTTATTTCTATACTCTGATCGATGATGCGGTTGCCCGTGTTATGAAAGCAGAAGGTGGATTTATCTGGGCATGCAAAAACTATGACGGTGATGTTATGAGTGATATGGTGTCTTCTGCCTTCGGTTCCCTTGCCATGATGACATCTGTACTGGTATCTCCTCATGGATACTATGAATACGAAGCGGCTCACGGCACTGTACAGAGACATTATTACAAACATCTGCAAGGTGAGGAAACATCTACAAACTCCGTCGCTACTATCTTTGCATGGACAGGTGCACTGAGAAAAAGAGGTGAACTGGATGGAAATAAAGAACTGATGGAATTTGCAGATAAACTTGAGAAAGCAACCCTCTCTACCATCGAATCCGGAAAAATGACGAAAGATCTGGCACTGATCACATCTCTGGAAAAACCGGAAGTTCTGAACAGCCAGGACTTTATCAAAGCAATACGCAGCACACTGGAAAGCATGTAATTTTATTGTGTATTTTTGATTAACATAGCGAAGCTGAGGATATTCTGTTTTGTTTCAGTGGTCAGGCCGTTCCCCTTCAGCTAACTGCCAATTACGACTATGACACTCCAGAGAGCCATCGTGCCTAAGTCGTAGTTGGCAGTTAGCTGAAGGGGAGTGACCTGTCTCTTAGAGGAACCACTGTATTGGAAGCCCTGCTTTTCACGGAATAATTATTATGCCAGCTCCTCCCATTTTTCGTAGAGTTCTTCCAGTTTTTCGGTGATTTCCGCTTTTTCTTTGGAAAGTCTTACACATTCCGCCACATTGACTGCTATTTCCGGCTGACTCATTTCTTCATCAATTTCTTTGTCCCTGGTTTCCAGGCGTTCAATTTCAGCTTCGGTCTTTTTAAGATCATTTTCCCGCTTGCGAAGACGTGCCTGTTCTTCTTTTTTCTGCATCCAGTCCTGTTTATTGGAAGAGGCAGTCTGTTGTTCTTCCAATTTTTCAGCTTCCGGAGCATAAATCTGTGTCAGTTCCTCTTTCTTTTCCAGATAATAATCGTAATTACCGATATAATTAACCATAGATTGATTCGTCAGATCCAAAATTCTGGTAGCCGTCCGGTTAATAAAATAACGGTCATGAGATACATAAAGCAGTGTTCCGGTGTAGCTGTTCAGAGCATTTTCGAGAATTTCCTTGGAAACAATATCCAAATGATTGGTAGGCTCATCCAGAATCAGAAAGTTTGCTTCCGAGAGCATTAGCTTTGCCAGTGATACCCGACCGCGTTCACCACCACTCAGTGTTTTAATCTGTTGAAATACATCATCTCCGGTGAAAAGAAAAGCTGCCAGTACATTACGGATCTCCGTGTTCGTCAGATAAGGGTAGGTATCGGACATTTCCTCAAAAACGGTTTTTTCCATATCCAGAACATGATGTTCCTGATCATAGTACCCGATCTGTACTTTACTTCCCAGCTCAAATTCCCCATCATCAGGAAGAATTAAGCCGTTCAGTATTTTCAAAAGAGTAGTTTTTCCTGTTCCGTTCGCACCGATAATTGCAGCACGTTCCCCACGTTTAATGGAAAAATCAACATTTGAGAAAAGCTGCTGATTGGGAAATGCTTTTGCTAATCCGTGTACTGTAAGTACATCATTACCACTGATGATACGTGGTGAAAGAGTGAGACGCATCTCGGAATTATCTTCCACAGGCTTATCAAGGACTTCAATTTTATCTAACATTTTTTCGCGGCTTTCCGCTCGTTTAATGGATTTTTCACGGTTAAAGGATTTGAGTTTTGCGATTACTTCTTCCTGATGCTTAATTTCCTGCTGCTGATTCAGCCAGGCTTTGTACTGTGCTTCACGAATCATTGCTTTTTTCTGCGCATAAGCAGAATAATTACCCATAAACATCCGTACATTACCATGATCGATCTCTACGACCTTGGTAACTACTTTATCCAGAAAATACCTGTCATGGGATACGATAAATACGGAGCCTTTGTAATTTACAAGATAATTTTCCAGCCATGCAATAGAGTCCATATCCAAATGGTTAGTAGGCTCATCAAGAAGAATGATATCCGGATTAGATAAAAGTAGACGTCCCAATGCCACACGGGTTTTCTGACCTCCGGACAGAGTGTCCACAGATTTTGAAAACTCATCCTCTGTAAATCCCAGACCTTTCAATACACCGGTTACCTCACTTCGGCAGGCATATCCATTCTCCAGTTCAAACTGATGCGTAAGACGGGAGTAGTCGGAGAGAAGAGCATCAAGCTCTCTGCCGGTTACAATCTTCATTCTTTGCTCCATGGAACGGATTTTTTCCTCCATATCAAGAATATATTGCTTTACATCCAAAAGTTCATCATAGATGGAACGACCACTTTTCAGTTCCTGATGCTGTGCCAGATAACCGATGGTTTTTCCGCGTGAAATGATAACTTCTCCTGAATCAGCGGACATTTCCTGCATAATAATTTTCAGGAGCGTGGATTTACCGGCACCGTTCGGTCCGATCAGCGCAGCTTTCTCCCTTTCCTCCAGATGAAAAGAAGCATTTTTCAGTATTTCATTGACACCAAATGATTTATTGATATTCTGACATGATAAAATCATGTGTATCCTCCTTTTACCATACTTGCTGTGGTATATGAGACAGCTTTGATGATATCGTTATCTCGTATAATTATACATAAATTTATAAATTCCGCAAGAAAAACCGGAGAAAATGCTAACTTTATTTGACATTGTTTTCACATTTTAATATAATAAAGGATAGTAAGTAGCAGGAGGCGTACAGACGTGGAGGAAAAAGATATTTCTCGGGCTGTCATAAAGCGCCTGCCAAGATATTACAGATATCTGGGAGAGTTGATGGATGATGGAGTCGAGAGGATTTCATCGAACGAATTGAGCGGCAGGATGAAAGTTACCGCTTCACAGATTCGTCAGGATCTGAATAATTTTGGCGGTTTTGGACAGCAGGGCTATGGGTACAATGTAAAATATCTCCATTCGGAGATAGCAAAAATATTGGGGTTGGATAAAAGTCATAATATGATTATTCTGGGTGCCGGTAATCTTGGACAGGCACTTGCAAATTATACGCAATTTGAAAAGCAGGGCTTCAAGCTGATAGGTATATTCGATGTAAATCCTGTGCTGAAAGGCGTTTCCGTCAGAGGCATTGAGATTCGCATGGCGGATGAACTCCCGGAATTTATACAGACACATCAGGTGGAGATTGCAACACTTACTCTTCCAAAGTCAAAAGCTTTGGAGATGGCAAAAGTCTTGGTTGACAACGGTGTCAAGGCCATCTGGAATTTCGCCCATACCGATCTGAATTTGGCAGTGCCTTCAGATGTGATCGTAGAAAATGTACATCTGTCTGAAAGCCTGATGCGGCTTTCTTATAATCTCAGCCGTTATGAAAAAGATCACAAAAAAGAGTAAATATGGGACTGTTGCCGGGAGGCAGCAGTCTCTGCTATTTAAAGGAGAAAACAACTAATGAAACAAATTGTTGACGGACAACAGATGAAAGAATTGGATTATGAGACGATCCATTCTTACGGTATCCCATCTCTTGTTCTGATGGAACGGGCTTCTCTGGCAGTGACGGAAGTACTGAAAAACGAGTTTGAAACAAAAAAAATTCTGATTGTCTGCGGTTCAGGAAATAATGGAGCAGATGGAATGGCAGCTGCGAGAATCCTTCATCTGGAAGGATATCATGTTGACCTTTTTCTCGCAGGAAAAATGGAATCTTTTACAGAAGAAGCAGCGATTCAATGGAAGATTGCCGAAAATTATGGTGTTTCTGTTGTCAATAACTTTTGTCCGAATGAATATACTACTATCGTAGATGCTGTATTTGGAGTCGGACTTTCCAGAGAAATCACCGGGACTTATAAAGAAATATTTGAAAGGATCAATCATTCTCGGATACCAGTCCTTGCTGTGGATATTCCTTCCGGAATCTGTGCTGCGACAGGAAATGTGATGGGAATCGCTGTACGTGCTGCTAAAACAGTTACTTTTGCCTATGGAAAAGCAGGACTTTATCTCTATCCCGGTGCTGCTTATTCCGGTGATATAATTATAAAAGATATTGGCATCTACGGAAAGAAACCGGATGCGATTCGGGCAATCGATGAGAATGAAGTAAACTGGATACCTAAACGAAAAGCAGACGGAAATAAAGGTACCTTTGGTAAAATATTGATTGCCGCCGGAAGCAAAAATATGAGCGGAGCAGCTTATTTTTCCGCGAAAGCGGCAATGTTGACCGGTGCGGGAATGGTAAAAATCTTTACAGAAGAGAGTAATCGTATCATTTTACAACAGTTGTTCCCGGAAGCTATGCTTGTCACCTACTGTCAGGAAGAAGATCCTTCTTCGCTGAACTGTAAGCTGGATGATGCTGCAGACTGGGCAGATCTTGCAGTTGTGGGACCGGGAATTGGTAAAAGTGATACGGCACTTTCCATTTTGGAAGCTTTCCTCGAAAAAGATACTTCACAGCCTCTGGTAATCGATGCAGATGGCTTGAATCTTCTGGCAGAACATCCGGAAATTCTAAAGGACTGTGTCCGTCCATATATTTTAACTCCTCATATGGGAGAAATGGCACGTCTATCAGGATACACGATCTCGCAGCTAAAATCCGAAACACGCAAATGTTTGACTAAGTTACGGGAGCAACTAAAGAATTATACAGATGCAAAACCGGTATTGGTACTGAAAGATGCCAGAACCATGACTATGACCGATGACAATAAATTTTATTTAAATCTTTCAGGAAACAGTGGAATGGCCACCGCCGGATCCGGAGATGTTCTGTCAGGTATAATTGCCGGACTTCTGGCACAGGGTCTGGAGCCAGAGAAAGCTGCTCCTCTAGGTGTCTGGCTGCATGGGAAAGCGGGAGATGTGGCAAAAGAACGGAAAGGGGAACGTTCTATGACTGCCTCCGATCTTATTGAGGCAATCCCTGATTTGTTTATGAAATTACAGCTGTAACGCAGGCAAAAATTGTTTCGTTACAGAAAGGAGAATAATGATTATGATAAAAAAACACGAACGTGTCTGTGCTTCCATAGATTTGGATGCGGTAGAAGAAAACTTTGAAAATATGAGAAATAATCTCACGCCAGGCACTAAAATGATTGCGGTAGTAAAAGCAGATGCCTACGGGCATGGTGCAGTGCAAATCGCACGTATGATGCAGAAAAAAGATTACATTTGGGGATTTGCCACTGCGACAGCAGAAGAGGCAGAAGAACTCAGGGCAAACGGAATCCGTAAACCAATTCTGATTCTCGGTTATGTATTTCCTGAAGATTATGAAACGCTTGTAAAAAAAGACATTCGTCCGGCAGTATTTACACTTAAGATGGCTGAACAACTTTCTCATGCGGCAGAAAAATTCAACCGGGTATTGCCGATTCATCTGGCAGTGGATACGGGAATGACGAGAATCGGATTTCGACATCCCCAGGAGAGTCTGGAAGAAATTATACATATCAGCAAGCTTCCGAATCTGAAAATAGAGGGTATGTTTACCCATTTTGCCAGAGCAGATGAGGCAGATCTTTCATTTGCACAAAAACAGTATGAGACATATCAGGAATTTGTAAAACTGATAGAAGAAGCCGGAATTGAAATACCTTTAAAACATTGTAACAATAGTGCAGGAATTCTCTGGCACAGAGAGGGAGACCTGGATGCGGTTCGCCCAGGTATTACAATTTACGGGGTTTATCCGTCTGATGAAGTGATTAATCCCGGTGTGGAACTAAAACCGGTGATGAGTTTAAAATCTCATATTTCCCACATCAAAGAGGTAGAAAAAGGTATTCCTGTAAGTTACGGCGGAACTTTTGTTACTACCCGGGACATGACAAAGATTGCAACGATTCCCGTAGGATACGCAGACGGATATCCACGGGGGGTATCCAATAAAGGTTCTGTTTTAATTCATGGACAGAGAGCCCAAATTCTTGGTAGAGTCTGTATGGATCAATTTATGGCAGATGTAACAGATATTGCAGATGTACAGGCAGGAGATGAGGTAACACTGCTTGGCAAAGATGGAGATGACTGTATTCCGGTAGAAGAACTCTCTCAAATTTCCGGAAGATTCCCGTATGAATTTTTGTGCTGTATCAGCAAACGGGTTCCACGGGTATATCATTCACAGGATTTGCATTTTCATCTATAGATCCACCGTTCATAAAACACAAAACATTCGAATACACCTGAGAAATATGGAAATACTGTAGATATCAGGAATTTCTGACAGAACTTAGGAATCGGAGAGTGAATTGTGTGAATATTAGAAGAGGCGATATTTTTTATGCAGACCTTCGGCCGGTTGTGGGAAGTGAACAGGGCGGCATTCGCCCGGTACTGATCATTCAGAATGATACCGGCAACAGGC
>SFQZ01000117.1 GCA_004562915.1 bacterium | reverse complement strand
TTTTTCTTTTTAAAAGATAAATTTCAGGGGCAGATGTGATCCGCATGGATCACATCTGCCCCTGTGTAGAACTATCTATTTCCCGACAGCCCCTTTTTTTGAACAATATTATCGTATTAATTTAAATTTATCTTACGTTTTACTGCATTGTATTGCACTATGATAAATATATGTTACTATAAATATAATTGTGTACGCAAAACATAAGAGAAAAATTTATAATACACAAACAGAGGGAGGATTTATATGCTATCAAAAAAAATACAGGAACAGATTCTGGGAGGGGTTCTCAGAGATTGTAAAACTGCTCTTGTGGGAGTTTACAGAGGTTATTATCTGGTAATTCATTTTGGTAATGGTCAATACGCGATCAGAATCAACACAAAACTGGAGGAAGACGTGAATAATGCAGGTCTTGCCCAGCATCTGCAGCAGATGAAAGTTTCAGATAAAAGGATTCTGGGCATACAGGCTTATCCAAACTGTATTGATTTAACTATCAAAGCTCCGAATCTGGCTAAAAACATATCAGGTACTTTGAATGAAATTATGGAACCGGTCATCCAGTATCTGATAAATTGTCAATATTCTTCCGGATGTGAATTATGTGGAAACAACTATGAAGATCCGGAGTGTTATGAAATCAACGGCGAATATCATTATCTTTGCAATGAATGTAAAGATAATGTGGGGAATTCTCTTCGGGAAAATCAGGAGAATATCAAAGAACAGAAAAGCAATTTGGCTTCAGGACTGGTAGGAGCATTTCTTGGTTCTCTGCTTGGTTGTATTTTATGGGTCGTTATATATAAGCTGGGATACATAGCAGGAATAGCAGGTGCTGTTACCGGAATTTGTGCAATGAAGGGATATGAACTTCTTGGAAAACATCTGGACAAAAAAGGAGTCATCGGTTCTGTGATCATCATGGTTGTTATGATTTATTTTGCCAATAAACTGGCATGGACATGGGATGCATACGATGCATTTAAATCAACATATGATGTAACGTTTTCTGAAATCTATCAGGAAATTGGGGGAATCATTCAGGAATCTGATCTGACGGGAAGCTATTACACGGATCTTATCATTGGATATTTTCTGACAATCTTGTGCAGTATCAAAAATATCATTGGTGCTTTCCGTGCAAGTACAGGCAGCTATTCCATGAAAAAAGTAAAATAATATGAGACAAGGGACAAAAGGTCAGTTGCGGCATGCTTGTATGCCAGTGACTGACCTTTTGAGACCGCAAAAACATTTTTTATCAGCTGATTTTCCGAAGCTGTTCTAATTCCTGAAGCTTTGCTTTTTCTGCAGCTGATACTGTTTTCGGCACTTGGATCTGAACTGTCACATAGGCATCTCCATGAATCGATGAGTTTTTCATGGATGTGATTCCTTTATTTTTCAGACGGATCTTACTGCCGGACTGTGTACCCGGAGCAATTTTACATTTAACAGAGCCATACAGAGTATGGAAAATAGCTTCGCCACCCAATACGGCAGTTGTATAAGGAATATTCTCAGTTGTGTATACGTCAAGTCCTTTCCGCGTAATTCCCTGCTTTTTCGTGATATGGATTTTCAACAGCAAATCTCCTGCAGACATACCGTTGATTCCGGGATACCCTTTACCCTTCAAGCGAACACTTTGACCTTCGTCAATTCCTGCAGGAATATGCACTTTTAACGGCTGACTGGAATTCTCATTGAAACGAATAATTTTATCACATCCATAAACCGCTTCGTCAAAAGAGATGGTAATATCTGATTCTATATTACGACCTTTACGATAATCGTTCTCTGTATTATGCCCAAAACCATGTTGAAAACCTCTGCCATAGGAACTGTGGAACGCATTGCCGAACAGATCGTCAAAAATATCATTCATACTGTTGCCTTCATAATGATACTCCTGATAATGACCATTATTTCCAAAGTCAAATCCGCCGGACCAATTTCCGTAACCATGAGTATCTTGATAGCCACCTGTTCCCATATTTTCATCAAATGCGGCGAAGCCATACTGATCATATAATTTTTTCTTTTCAGGATCACTCAGCACATTATAGGCTTCCGTTACTTCTTTGAACTGCTGTTCCGCATATTGATCCCCGGGGTTCGTATCGGGATGATATTTTTTTGCCAGTTTGCGATATGCATGTTTTATTTCTTTTCCGTCAGCTCCTTTGGAAATGCCAAGAACCTCATAGAAATCTTTCTTAGCCATGCCAACCACCTCCATTCATAGCTTAATTTAATGATATGGTGCAGGATTTCGGGAGCGTGAAACGCGAAGAAATCCGTAAGCATCATTATATTAAGGTCCATAGCTCTGAATAGCTTTCTTTTATATATTAAAAACGGGAATATCTGCCATGTCAGAACATTCCCGTTTATTCATTAGCCTTCGATGGTAATATAATTATTTTTTTCAACGACAGGCTGCTGCTCTTTCTTCGGTACGAATACTTTCAGAATACCGTCTTCGAATTTTGCCTTGATATCTGACTGTTCAATATCTTCACCAACATAGAAGCTTCTGCTGCAGGAACCGCAAAATCTTTCTCTGCGAATATATTTTTCTCCTTTATCTTCTTTTGAACTGTTGGTAGAAGCACTGATTGTCAGATAACCTTTTTTCAGTTCTGCCTTTACATCTTCTTTCTTATAACCCGGCAAATCAATATCAAGTTCATAGCCTGTCTTCGTTTCCTTCACATCTGTATTCATCAAAGAAGTGGAATTAGTAGTGTATCTTGCTGCGTTTCTTGCCGGACGTGCAAAATCATCAAAAAATTCATCAACTAAACTTTCTCCAAAAATACTAGGCATTAACATAAAACATTCCTCCATTCATATCATACGGTGTTCAGACCGCTTGTTTTCATTTTCTACAAAACTCAGGATTTCTATTGTTTCCTTTGTTCTAGTTGTAATATAACACATAAATTATCACTCGTCAAGTGCGAGTGCTAACAAAAAATATGAAAAATCTGTGAACATAAATGAAAAAGGACAGGGGTCTGTCCCCTGTCCTGGCTTACCCTTCACCGGTAAGTATGACATCTTTTTTATCGTGATGTACAGCCTGTAAAAATACCCCAAATACTTCAGATGTTCGTAGTTTCAGACTGGAAGTATTAATACAGGGGTGAGCACCTAGATATTCTTCCTTTAAGATTTCCTGATCTACCAGAAGCTGGACTCGATTCTCAGTATCATTCATAAGTCCCATAACGGAGGAAGAACCTGGGGTACAATCCAGCAGTTCTTCCATTTCTTCCGGTGATCCAAAGGACAATCTGGCACAACCTATCTGTTTGGAAAGTTCTTTTGTTTTGAATACTTTATCACCAGGGATCATAAGCAGATAATATTGTGTATGCTGGCGATTTGTAAGGAACAGATTCTTGCAGACAGTTGCTTCCAATACACCGTCAATTTCTTTGCATGCATCCATGGTATAGGCTTCCGCATCAGGATGGTCTGTCCTCCAATACTCCATATGCAAACGATCAAGCAGATCGTAAACCTTTATTTCTTTTTCCAGACGTCCTTCTGAGGATGACGGACGTCCTTTTTCTAAAATGTACGTGGCCATTTCTATATCTCCAGTCTATCAGGGAAGAAGTTCTTTTACCATGTCTTTGTCAAAAGATACAGATTTCACATGATCTACCTCAATCTGGTACAGAGCATTGGCAGCGATATGTTCTGCCGCCTGCTCCAGATCACGGATTCCGCTGGTATCTTTGTAGATTTCAATGACAGCCTCCAGTCCATCGGCCGTAAGGCTGCATTCATTTTCTTTCATTCCGATTCGTTTCATTACTCTGGGAAGAACATAGTTTGAAAAGATGATTTTCTTTTCTTCCGGAGTGTAATCAGGAATTTCGATGACAGCGAATCTGGACATCAGTGGAGCACTGATCTGCTCTCTTTCATTGGCTGTGGCAATAGGATAAACACCGACGGTAGGAATCATACATTCCATATAGTTATCTGTAAATCCCAGGTTATCAAGCAAAGTCAAAAGTACATCTGCAGGATTTCCGTTTCCCTTTCCGGAAGCAGCTTTATCAAGCTCGTTGATAATAAAGACCAGGTTCGACTCTCCCGCCATGGAGAATGCTTCCATGATAATACCCGGTTTGGCATTGGCATAGATACGGGAACTTCCTGTCAACTGTTCCGGATCGTTGATGGAACTCATATCCAGAGTAGTCCATGGCAGTTTCAGGATGCGGGCCACCGCATAGGCAATCTGTGATTTACCGGTTCCTGCCGGCCCGATCAGCAAAATACCGTAAGACGGCAGTGTATGGGTTCGATTAATCTGTATGATGGTCTCCATAATACGCTGCTTTACCCGTTCCATCCCATAGAGTTCTTCATCAAGAATTCTTCTGGCTTCCTCTATATCAATCGTTTCAAAATAATTGCTCTTCCACTGAATGTTCATCATAATAGAAAGAGCGCGCTGGGCATGACGACGTTCCTCCTGAGAAACTTCATGAGAGCGTGCCACGGCCAGATTCCTTCTTGCCCAGAGACGGATATTATCCGGAAGTGTCCGACCGGCACAGTTCATGAAATCTGTGATGCTTTGGATACTGGTGAGCTTCATGCTGTCACCGGTTTCTTCTTCGTCTTCATCTTCTACTTCTTCTGAAGGGGCGTCACTGGAAAGGAGTCGTTCAATCATAAATTGGAGAAATCCATCCTCTGCCGAGAGTTTTCCGCCGCCGCCAAAAGCAATCTCACGAATTTTGTATACAGCATATCCATCCTCCCTGTCGGCTCCGGATAGGCATACATTGATATGATTTTCTCCAAGCCATTTTAAAAGACTTACAAAACGGGCATCTATTTGAAGAATATCCGCACTGACAATTCCGCTATCTGTCTTGAATTCAAAAGCAGTTTTCTTGATCGGGTTCGTGAATACACCTTCCGAATGATGTTTTAGTTTTTTGCTGCTGTTATCCAGCACAAGAATAGGGTGTTCCGGAGAAGTTTCAGATTCGTTGGTACGAAATACAGTATAAGTACACTCGGAAACTTTTGTTTCTTCCGGTGAATTCTTAAAATCAAATACTGGCATAAATTATCCCCCTGTCGTAATAAAAATTCTTTAACAGTTTAGCATAAAAGAGATATCGGTACAACCAAAACATTTTTCTGTCATAAAATTCAAGTACGTCTCTGCAATCCGCCGGAGGCTTTATCTCCTTCGGAGATAAATAATACTCCCAGGGTTCCTGGTCCACAGTGACTGGAAATTACTCCGCCGGCTCTGGTAATCAGGATTTCTTTGAAAATATTAAGATTGTTAAGATAAGAGCTAATCTCTTCAATTGTCTCTGGTTTACAACCCGAATGCGTGATAAATATTCGGTCTGGTTTCGCATTTTTTAATTCATTTTCCATATCTTTTACATAAGATATAAGAACTTTTTCCATTTTACCACGATACTTTTTCCCCGGAAGCATCTTTCCATTCTCAACAGCAATGCGAGGGTGGAGTTTAAGTGCGCTTCCTGCCATGGCAGCCAAACCGCTGCACCTGCCTCCACGGTATAGATATGTCAATGTATCAACCACGAAGCTGGCCCGAACTAGAGGTTTCAAATCATTTATCTTTATTACAATCTCCTGTGCATTTTTTCCTTCTTTCGCCATTATGGCAGCTTCAATGACCAAAAGTCCGATGCCGGTAGAAAGATTTGCTGAATCTATTACATGTACCATATCACCGGCTCCCAGTTCTTCTGAAGCAAGACGCATAGCATTTCCCGAAGTTGACATCTCTTCTGAAATAGAAAAGCATACAATTTCCTGTCCGGTCTCCACATAGGGGCGAAATAAATCTATTGCTTTATCTAATGATGGCGCAGAAGTCTTAGGTGTTGTTTTGTTCTCGTCAGACCAACGATAAATCTCATCCGGTGTAATATCATACCCATCTTCGCATTCTCTTTCACCGAGGAGAATATGAAGAGGCAGAATAGATATATCATATTTTTTAAGTAATTCTTCAGACAAGTCACAGGTACTGTCAGAAATGATTTTTACCAATTGTATTACTTCCTTTCTTTATGGTATTATTTGTGATAAGGTTCATGATTCATAATGCGATAGCTCCGGTAAATTTGTTCCAGCAAAATCACACGCATCAGTTGGTGAGGAAATGTCATTTTTGAAAAACTAATGGCAAAATCTGAACGTTTTAGTATTTCATTCCCCAAACCGATGGAGCCCCCAATTACAAAAATGATATGGCTTTTTCCCTGAATTCCCAGCTGCTCCAATTTTTGGGAAAATTCTACAGAATCAAGCATTTTTCCTCCGATTTCCAGTGTAATTACGTAAGCATCATCTTTAAGGAGTTTTAATATTCGTTCCCCTTCTTTATTACGAATCTGTTCTTCTACAATCGCACTGGCATGATCCGGTGTCTTTTCATCAGCTACTTCCAGAATATCCAGTTTGCAATATTTATTCAGTCTTTTGGAATATTCCGCTATGGCATCACGAAGATATTTTTCTTTGATTTTTCCGACTGTTATGATTGTAATTTTCATTTGCAGTCTTCCTTTAAAGCATGATGAATTATTTCTTCAAATGCCTCTTTTGTATATTCGGTGATTTCTATCATTGTATTTCCTAAAAAAATGGTAGGTACGGACTGTACATGAAGTTCATCTCGGGCATAAGCAACCAGATTCTTCTGCAATGCGGTGTAGGTTCCGTCTTCAAGAGATTTTCGAAACGAATCCACATCAAGTCCGGATTCTTTTGCAATTTCACAAAGAATTTCAGGATTACCAATATCCCGTTCTTCACAAAAGTAAGC
>SFQZ01000116.1 GCA_004562915.1 bacterium | reverse complement strand
GGACACCCTTGGTCTTGGCTGTATCCTTCCCACTACTAGGGCGGATTAGGGACTTTCACCCGTTAGAAACGTGCGCCGCAAGGCGCACCACAGAAAAAGCCACCTGCTTATGCAAAGTGGCTTTTCTTCTGCTTTTAATGAGGGGGGAGATAGTGAGTGGTTAATCAACTATCTGTAATATAGTATAGAAGGTAAATGTGAGAGGATTATGTATAATTTCTAAAAGAATTCGAAAATCTCTTAAGAAAAGTTGAAGAAAATTTAAACCCTTTTGATTCGTGAGAAATATCAACGAAATTGAGCAGTCCATCTCGGAAACAACTCGTTCCAAAACAGACTGCTCAATTTCCTGCACATTTCTTTACAAACTCAATCACTCTATTTTGTGATCACAGTTCCTGTTTTCCCAAGATATCCTTCTACTGCTTTATCAATAGAAGTAATAACAGCTCTTCTTCCTTGACCCTTTTCTACAAAATCCACAGAAGCTTCCACTTTCGGAAGCATAGTAGTAGCCTCAAACTGGTTCTGAGCCATATATCTTTTCGCCGTCTCTACGGTAATCTCACCCAGGAGCTCCTCTTCCGCCGTATGATATCCTACCGCAACTTTTTCCACGCTGGTAAGAATCATCAGTTCATCTGCATCCAACAGTTCTGCCAGACGTCCTGCTGTATAATCTTTTTCAATTACCGCGCTTGCGCCTTTCAATTCCGTCTTCTGTTCCAGTACAGGAATTCCGCCGCCGCCGCAGGCAATGACAATCTGTCCCGCATCCAGCAGGGCACGGATTGAATCAATCTCCACGATTTTTTGGGGCTTGGGTGCTGCTACGATTCTCCTGTATCCCTCGCCTACTTTTGTCACATAATTTCCCTTTTTCTCCTCTTCCTCTGCTTCCTGTGCATTCAGAATACGTCCGATAATCTTTACCGGTTCAGCAAAGGCTTCATCATATGGATCCACGATCACCTGTGTAAGAACAGTGCATACCGGTTTGTAAATTCCATCTTTCATCAGCTCTGAACGAATGGCATTCTGCAGGTCATAACCGATATATCCCTGACTCATGGCAGAGCAGACAGACATCGGTGCAAATGTATAGTCCGGATGATATTTTCCAAATTCATTCATTGCAGTATGAATCATCCCCACCTGAGGAGCATTGCTGTGAGAAATAACGATTTCCGCTCCTTCTTTTACCAGACGGGCAATGATTTTTGCTGTTTTCTTTGTTGCCTCTTTCTGCTCCGGGAGAGTATTGCCCAGTGCACGATGTCCCAAAGCGATTACAACTTTCTTTTTCTCCATCTTTTATCCCTCTTACTTCTATTATGATATTGAAGCCAAAAAATCTTTAGCCCCATAATGTCACAGATATCTGGTGATCATAAAATATGCCAGAACAATTATGCCAAGTACAATTCTGTACCAGCCGAACACTTTAAAGTCGTGTTTTTTGATATATCCCATCAGGAACTTAATTGCCAGAACGGATACTGCAAATGCTACCGCCATTCCCAAAAGCAGATACACGATCTCTGCTCCGGTAAAATGGAATCCGAACTTGACCACTTTTAAAAGGCTGGCGCCAAACATAACCGGTATTGCCAAAAAGAATGTATATTCTGCGGCCAGCTTCCGGCTCATTCCCAGAAGAATTCCTCCGATAATCGTAGCACCCGACCGGGAAGTTCCGGGAATCAGTGCCAGAAGCTGAAAAATTCCCACAAACAATGCATCTTTAAATGTGATATCGCTTAATTTCTTCCTGTCCGGTGTCCTCTGTTTATTGTAATTTTCTATGACAATAAACAGCACACCATATACGATCAGCATAACCGAAACCACAATATAATTGTTAAAATGCTTTTCGATCCAGTCATTAAACGGCAGACCTACGATAATAGCAGGAACACAGGAAACCAGAATCTTAAGCCACAGGACAATTTTACTCATATTCACATATTTGTCCGTAAATCCCTGTATCTTTGCCAGTTTTTCGTTCTGACTGATATACTTCCAATTACTCTCTCTGGAAGGATCATTTCGGTGAAACGGCCACAATTTTTTAAAATCCAGCACTACCACAGCCAGTACTGCCCCCAACTGAATCACCACCAAAAACATTTCCCAGAATTCTTTTGATACCTTCAATGTAATAAATTCATCCACCAGTATCATATGTCCGGTACTGCTCACAGGCAGCCATTCCGTAATTCCTTCTACAATCCCCAGGAATACGACCTTTAATAATTCAATAATATCCATACCCTCTCCAATATTCACTAAATCTGTGCAATATCTATCAGTGTCAGTTTATTCAAGTCCGTATTCTCCAGACTGGTAACAAGTGCTCTTGCTGTATCCATAGCAGTCAGTACATTGACCCCTGTCTCAATAGCATTTCTTCGGATCAGGAAACCATCCTTGGAATGTTCAACCCCCTGAGAAGGAGTATCAATAACAAGGTCTATCTTATGTCCCAGAATCAAATCCAATAGGTTTGGAGAAGACTGTTCGATCTTATTGGTACGGATTGCCTTCACACCTGCTGCTTTCAATGTCTCAGCCGTACCGCGGGTAGCATAGATTCTGTATCCCAGTGCTTCAAACCTCTTTGCAATCTCTGTCGCTTCCTCTTTATCCTCGTCTCTTACCGTCATGATCATATTTTTATATTTTGGCAGATTGATACCCGCGCCCAGGAATGCCTTGTACAAGGCTTCGTTGAAGCTTTCCGCAATTCCCAGACATTCTCCGGTAGACTTCATCTCCGGTCCAAGGCTGATATCTGCACCTCGGATTTTCTCGAAGGAGAATACCGGCATCTTGATTGCAAAATATTTTGCCTCCGGCTGAAGTCCCGGTGTATAGCCCATATCTCTCAATTTGTAACCCATGATGGCTTTTGCTGCCAACGGAACGATCGGAATACCGGTAACCTTGCTGATATACGGCACAGTACGGCTGGAACGTGGGTTTACCTCGATGACATAAACTTCCTCTCCGCATACGATAAACTGAATATTGATCATACCTACCACGTGCAGGGCACGGGCGAGACGTTTTGTATATTCTTCAATCGTCTCTTTTGCCTTACGGCTGATGGTCTGAGCAGGATATACAGATATACTGTCTCCGGAATGAATACCGGCGCGCTCAATATGCTCCATGATACCGGGGATTACAATGTCTTCCCCATCACATACTGCATCTACCTCAATCTCTTTTCCTACCAGATACTTATCCACCAGAATCGGATGTTCCTGAGCAATTCGATTGATAATGCCAATATACTGGTCCACATCTTCGTCATTGATGGCAATCTGCATACCCTGACCGCCCAGAACGTAAGAAGGGCGAACCAGTACCGGATATCCCAGTTCATTGGCAGCGCGGATTGCTTCATCTGCTGTGTATACGGTATGTCCCTTCGGTCTCGGGATCTCGCACTGCTCCAGGATGGCATCAAAAAGCTCTCTGTCTTCGGCAGCGTCAACATTTTCAGCGGAGGTTCCAAGAATCGGAACTCCCATCTTCATCAGAGCCTCTGTCAACTTAATCGCGGTCTGTCCACCAAACTGTACGACTGCACCATCCGGTTTTTCAATATTTACGATATTTTCCACATCTTCCGGTGTAAGAGGTTCAAAATACAGCTTGTCAGCAATATCAAAGTCCGTACTTACCGTTTCCGGGTTATTATTTACAATAATCGTCTCATATCCTTCTTTTGCAAATGCCCAGGTACAATGTACAGAGCAGAAATCGAACTCGATACCCTGACCGATACGGATCGGACCGGAACCCAGAACCAGAACTTTTTTCTTGCCTTCGGTGCATACAGCTTCATTCTCCCCTCCATATACGGAATAATAATATGGAGTAGTCGCTGCAAATTCTGCCGCACAGGTATCAACCATCTTGTAAGCAGCGGTAATGCCAAACTCTTTTCTCATGGCTTTTACCCGTTCTTCCGTCTTTCCATTCAGCTTTGCTACAACATAATCCGGGAATTCCATCCGCTTTGCTTCTCTAAGCAAATCTTCATCCAGTTCTCTTGTCTTAAGAGCAAATTCCATCTCAGTAATGATGGCTACCTTATCAATAAACCATCTGTCTATTCTGGTAATCTCATGAATCTCTTCCTGCCCAATGCCCATCCGGAGAGCCTGAGCAATTCTCCACAGACGCATATCATCCACAATCTGCAGTGCTTCTTTCATCTCTTCTCTGGAAAGATCTGAGAAATCATAGGACATCAGACTGTCCACATGTTGTTCCAGAGAACGGATTGCCTTCATAAGCGCACCTTCGAAGTTATTGCAGATACTCATAACCTCTCCGGTAGCTTTCATCTGTGTGGTCAATGTACGTTTGGCACTGATAAATTTGTCAAACGGCAGTCTCGGAATCTTAACCACGCAGTAATCCAGCATAGGCTCAAAGCTGGCATATGTTTTTCCTGTAATCGCATTCGGAATCTCGTCCAGCGTATAACCCAGCGCAATCTTGGCTGCAACCTTCGCGATCGGATAACCGGTAGCCTTACTTGCAAGCGCTGATGAACGGGACACACGGGGATTCACCTCGATTACACAATATTCAAAGCTGTCTGGATTCAATGCATACTGCACATTACATCCTCCGGTAATACCCAGCTCTGTGATAATATTCAGTGCAGACGTACGCAGCATCTGGTATTCTTTATCTCCCAGTGTCTGAGAAGGTGCCACTACGATACTGTCACCGGTATGCACACCAACGGGATCAATATTTTCCATATTACATACCGTAATGCAGTTACCGGCACTATCGCGCATTACCTCGTACTCGATTTCTTTCCAGCCGGCGATGCAGCGTTCTACCAGAACTTCACCTACACGGGAAAGCCGGAGACCATTTTCCAGAATTTCCACCAATTCAGCTTCATTGTGGGCAATACCGCCGCCGCTTCCACCCAGAGTATAAGCCGGACGGAGTACCACCGGGTATCCGATGGTATTGGTAAAGGCAATACCGTCTTCCACGGACTTAACAACCAGCGAAGCCGCAACCGGCTCACCGATTTTTTCCATAGTATCTTTAAATTCCTGACGATCTTCCGCTTTTTTGATCGTCATAGAAGTAGTTCCGATCAGACGGACATTGTGTTCTTTCAGGAAACCTCTCTCTTCCAACTCCATAGCCAGGTTCAAACCTGCCTGACCTCCCAGGGTAGGAAGAACGCTGTCCGGTTTTTCTTTCAGAATCAGCTGTTCCACCACTTCTACAGTCAAAGGCTCAATATATACTTTATCTGCAATATCCTTATCCGTCATGATAGTTGCCGGATTGGAGTTGAGCAGTACAACTTCGATTCCTTCCTCTTTCAGCGAACGGCAGGCCTGTGTACCTGCGTAGTCAAACTCAGCAGCCTGACCAATCACGATCGGGCCGGAGCCAATCATCAGTACTTTTTTAATATCCGGATTCTTTGGCATTAGTTTTCTCCTCCCATCATTTTGATAAACCGGTCAAACAGATAGCCGGAATCCTGCGGTCCCGGACACGCTTCCGGATGAAACTGCACAGTAAAAATATTTTTTCCTGTATATTTAAGACCTTCATTGGTTCCGTCATTTACATTTACAAATGCAGGAACTGCCACATTTGGGTCCAGATTATCTGTATCCACCACATAGCCATGATTCTGGGAAGAAATGTATACTCTTCCGGTCTCCAGGTCTTTTACAGGGTGGTTACCGCCTCTGTGTCCATATTTCATTTTGTGGGTATCTGCTCCCGTGGCAAGTGCCATGAGCTGATGTCCCAGACAAATTGCAAAAATCGGGGTATCGGATTCATACAGTTTTCGAATTTCTTTAATAACTTCTGTACACTCCTTAGGATCTCCGGGGCCGTTGGACAACATGATACCATCCGGCTGACCGGCCAGAATCTCCTCAGCTGTGGTTGATGCCGGATAAATGGTCACTTCACAGCCTCTCTGGTTCAAAGACTTGGCAATATTATTTTTCGCTCCCAGATCGAGAAGGGCAACTTTCTTTCCGTTTCCTTTCAGAACTTTTTTCTCAGAACAGGTAACTTTATCTACTACTTTTCCGGTATTATATGCTTTCAGCCGCGGAATGATAACATCCAGATCATAGTTTTCATCCGTAGTGATCATACCGTTCATGGTTCCTTTTTCTCTCAAAATCTTTGTCAGTGCCCTTGTATCAATACCGGCAATACCCGGAATATCAAACCGTTTCAGGAAATTCTGAATGGTGTCTTCGCAGCGGAAATTGCTGGGCATCCTGGAAAGTTCCCGAACAATATATCCATCCGGCCATGGTCTCAGAGACTCGGCATCCTCATAGCAAATTCCATAATTACCGATCAGCGGATATGTCATGCATACTGCCTGCCCTGCATAGGAAGGATCGGTCAGCACTTCCAGATAACCGGTCATGGAAGTATTGAATACAATCTCACTGATGATTTCTTTTCTGGATCCAATGCTGGTTCCGGTAAATACATGTCCATCTTCAAGAATTAAAAAAGCTTTCATCATTCCGTTTCCTTTCTCATTTTATTCTTCAGACAATCGATACGTAATAATTGTTCACCACCGGCAAAGGTGGAAATTCTTTTACATTTGTATACTGTCTTTACATAGGAAAAGGGAGACAATTTCCCCTGAAATCACTCCCCCTCGCGTAATCTTAAAAATTTTACCACAAAGCAATCTTCATTTCAATAGTTACAATTGAAATAAAAAATAAAAAATTATCCCAAAAAAGTATGTCAAGCATTTTTGAAAATGTCCCAAAATAAGTGAAACATTAGCCCCGTCAATTCGGGGCTGTTTTACTTTGGGAATCCTACTCGGTGATGATTAA
>SFQZ01000021.1 GCA_004562915.1 bacterium | reverse complement strand
GATACCACCCTGTAGAGCACGGATATCCGATGATGGACCATCCAAGACTTCTTTCCACTCATAATCATGAATGCAGAATCCCACATTTCTCGGTTTGTCTGCAGGCATCATGGTTCGGAATATCACTCTTTCGCACGGATAAGAGTAAAAGATGGGTGTTGCCGGATCTCCATGGATCCTGCTGCTGAAAACTCTGGAAATTCTCCGGTCTTTGGACAGCCTGTTGGCAAACCGTTCCGAACGGTAATTATATCCCTTCTCCTCTGTATCTTCAGCATCTACCGTATCTTCCTCATCCCCTACAGCGGTTTTTATCAGTTCACCATTGTGATCCAGCATACGTATTCCATTTTGGATCATCACAACAAATTCCCGAAAACTTTCCACACCAGGCGCCATGATTACAACCTACTGTCCATAAGGATTTTCCCGGAAGGAATCTTCTCCATACCATCCTGCTCCTGCAGGCTCAATCATAACAGCCCCAAACAACCCATGGTATCTGTGATTTCTTATATCTCCGAAAGACTGAAGGATACAGGCTCCGTATTCCTGATCCGCATACCAGAGATATTTCTTACTCTCTCCCGGTCCTACTGTCTGCTCTTTGTTATTATATCCCACATTGGTTCCCGAATCATTAACCGGATCATAGCGAAGAAGCTGTGGATTTATCGACACTCTCGTGGATGGTTTGTGCCTGAAGTCCAGTGGTACTCTTGGATAATCATAATAGGGGAGTGGCTTTTCCGGATCGAACAGGTTATGCAGTGTCACTTCTATCCACTCTCCGGCATTTGCCCGCAAAATCAGCGGATGCGGACAATAATTCTCTTTCTGTGCTTTTTCCACTTCTTTTACCGGAATAAACAACAGTCCATCCGGATCATGGTCCCCATGATTATTGTAAGGTATCTTTCTCTGTATGGCTCCTATCTCATATTTTCGTATCACAGCATCTTTTCCAGGACAAGGTGGAAGCGGAAGATAGGTTTCCAGGACAGGTGTGGCAGGATCCCCGTGAACAATTGAACTGAAAATATATGCCGGATCTTCTTCTCTTTTCAATCTTTCCCGCATCGGCTCTGACCGGTAATTAATTCCCATAACGCCCGGGTCATTATGCGATCCGGGAACTTCAGGTGGATTGAGCGCATTTCCATCTTTATCAAATAACATGGCAAAATCGTGAACAAACAGAGCAAATTCGCGGAAAGAAGTTCCATCTCTTCTTTTTATCACTGCTTTCGTTCCTGCTTTTAATTCTTTTCCGTTTCTTATATTGTGGAAAGTGGCACCTGCTTCCTCAACAATCAAAGCACCAAATACCCCATGCATCTGATGGGAATTTGCGAATAGATGATCATGAAAAAAGACAGTACGCAGCTCTTCATTGGCAAAGAATCTCTCCACCAGAGTCTCATATTGCCGTGCTCCAGCAATGTTGTTCCATCCGTTGGCGGCTCCATCTGATACGATGGTATCAAATTTGACCAGGTGAATATGGAATCCCACAAGATCTGTTATGATCTCCATCTGGAACGGACTTTCCTCCAGTTTTTCCGGAAGGAGATTAGTCAGACGTACCTCAATACAGTCTCCCGCATTTGCCCGGATAACCAGTGGTTCCACTCTCCCACATTTGCCCGGATCACCAGCGGTCTTACTTTCTCACAAGGCTGAGGAATCTCCAGTGAATAATTTTTCCATGCTTCTCTCCGAATCTCTCCTGCATCCTTCTTCAACACATAGAGAAGACCATCCGGGTCATGATCCCCATATTTATTATAAACAACAGGTATCTCAATTGCCTCTATTTCATAAGTTCAAATTTTTTCCCGGGAAGGATAAACACATAATTCCATAGCTTATTCCTCCCCACATTCTTCTTCCAGTAAACGAATGTAATGATTGGCTTCTCTCAGAACATGATCCGCCAGAAGCGGCAGAATAATGGAGGAAATTTCACATTCCAAAATTCCTTTTGCTCCGGCTGTCTTAAATTCCCGATAATTTAATGTCTTTTCCAACGGCTTTCTGCATAGATCATCAGTTACTCTACACTCCTGATTTCGCGCCATTTCCAATAATTCACGATATTCTTTTGCATACTGATCCGCAGTCTCAATCAGCTGGATCTCTGATGGATCCAAAAGTCCCCGTATGAACAATGCATGTTCCATCATGATACGATTCCAGAAGTCTTCTACCGCACCCAATTGTCTGCGGGTAACAGATCTGTTGTGCGAAAGTTCCATAAGGATTGAGCGATACATCTTCGCCTCTCGGGTAATATGTTCAATCAAGAGAGGATAATTCATGTTAAACAGACAACACTGATTTATTTCCGCAAGAAGCCTTTCTTTATATTCGATCAGTTCCGATACCAGACGCAAAGCAATTCTGTTCAGCTGTTGTACTTCCTGAAGCATTCCCCTGCTTATTCTGCACACAGAACCAGGTCGAAGTCTGTGCTCCATCTCCGTGATATTACTGTTTATAGAGATTCCGCTTAACTGATGCGTCTTTTGCTCTGCACGAACTGTATATGGAGTCGCCAGCTCTCCTGATTCCAGAACGCACGCATCAATCATTCCCTGACTGACCTGAACCACCCGCTGCAAAAACTGCTCAAACTGTCTGCGAAACCACTCTGCTCTCTGAATCCATTCACTGTCTTTACATGGAAATCCTGCTTCCAGAAACAACGCATGCTCTTTCATGATTCTTGCAAAAAACAGGTGCGTTTCCAGTGACAATACTACATAATTTTTCATAAAGTTGCATACCTTAATAATTTGCGCTTTTCTACAATATATGCCCAAATTATGAAACTGTGTATAAATACCACAAAGGAATGGCTAATCACACTTATAGGGTGTTCCGGCTTAATGATGGAAATTTCTGAGTATTTTTCTTCGTTTTTCTATCTCTTCTTTATAATATGACTTTGTTTTTTCTTTTATTTTTTCTCCGGCACAGATTTCTTCAAATCGCTTCTCCAATTTTCCAAATGCTTCCTGCGCCGCATCTTTGTAATTGTTCTCAGCCTCCAGATCTACTTTCCGGCACAACGCTTCCAGTTCTTTATTCTTTTTTGTAAAAAATCCCATTTTTATCTCACTCCTATATTTTTGCAAGTTGAGAAAACCGGGAGTCAAGACTCCCGGTCATTCCGTTCATTTTCTTATTTCCCTGTGGTACTTCCCAACCCACCATTTCTTTTCTCTGTAGCATCATCATCCACAGTAATTCCGTATTCCAGAAATATCCCCTGCATAAATCCTTCTCCGACTTTTAATTCTACTGTTTTCCCTTCATTACTGTCATTGGTTATTTTTGCAAAGATATGTCCTTCGTTATCTGAATAAAAGTAATCGCTGTCAATAATTCCCACCGTATTATTCAGCTGCAGACGGTATTTAAAACCAAGTCCGCTTCTCGGATACAATTTCAATACCCATTCTTCCGCCATTTCTGCGCGAATCCCCGTAGGAATTTTCACTGTCTGCCCCGGTTCCAGAATGATGTTCGTGGGTGTAAAAAAATCATATCCGGCACTTCCTGCTGTCGCCCTTCTAGGAAGACGGATGTTTTCATATATTTCCAAAATCTTATTTTCATCCTGTTCACCAAAACTGTCTTTCCATCCTTCCAGAAACTGCTTCCAGTTAACTTTATGAAATTTTGCAATTCTTTTCATTCTTTTCTCCTTGTCACTTATCTGTACTTATGCATGAAGCACGACCAGGCCGATTTCCAGTGTCTTCTGCACATCAATGACTCGCTGGTTCGGGCTTCCTTTCCACTGCAATGTCACATCTCTGGATGCCAGATCAAATCTTCCATCCACCATAACATCCAAATATTTAATGATTTCCAGATTTTTCACTTCTTCCCAACGATATCCCGTGTACAACCAGATTGTTTTGTCCGGATATTTTTTCTTTATTTCTTTTGCCAGTTCCGTCACTTCTCTAATATTTTTCTCATGAAGAGGATCCCCACCACTGAAAGTAATTCCTTCTATATAAGACTGATTTAGTTGTTCAAAAATCTCTTCTTTATCCTTTTGTTCAAAAGGAATTCCCCCATCCGGATCCCATGTAATGGGGTTCTGGCATCCTTTGCAGTGATGGCTGCATCCTGCCACCCATAAAACTACCCGCAGGCCATCTCCGTTCAACATATCATCCTTTGTTATATTATGATATCTCATTGCTCAATCAGCATCCTTTCTAATTCCGTAGGGCATACACAATCCTGTATATGTAACACTATCCCCATATCAGATTATTATACTTGAAGTCAGAAAGAATGTCCACGGAATTTCAAAATTAAAAACATACGGATATCTTTACTTAATTTTATTTTTTTCAACCTGAAAATCCAAATCATATTCTTTTATAATTCTAAGGATTTCATCGGAATTTTCTTCCAAATCCCCGGCAATTTCCTGAACACTTTTCTTCTTTTCCAGTTTTTTTTGAATCAATTCTCTCATTTTCTCCTGTCGTCCTTGAACAGTGCCAGTCTCTATTCCTTTCTCTATTCCTTTCTCTATTCCTTTTTCCATACCCTCCTCATATGCTTCTTCTCTCTGAACCTCAATATCCAGATCATAATCATATTCTGCAACCAGCATATTTACCACCTCACTGCTTTTTCTTTCTAGGTATCCCTTCAATATTCCCTTTTCTATACACTCCATAATTGCCTGTCTATAGGGATCTTTTTCTCCGGTTTCCTTATACTTTCTCACCAGCTCCACAAATTCACTATACTCTCTTAGTATAGAACATTTCTGTAAAATCTCATGATTTTCTTTCTGATTGATATTGATTACTTTTACAGTCAATTCCAGCATAGGATCATCTTCCTGCAAAACAAACGCATCTGAAAGACGCAGAATTTTTTCTTTTTCCCATGCCTCTTTCCCATTATAAAAAGTATAAAATTCAGGTTTTGGTAGTTTCAGCATCTTTTTCTTATATCTGTCCCTAACTGGAACAACCTGCTCATATGCACGTCCTACATACATCAGATTCCTGAGCGGCATATTTTCATTGATGGATGACTGATGCTCTCCAAACACCATAACTTTTCCTTCTACTCCAAACGATATATCATTCTGAAAATTCATATACAAAACATTTTCCACTCTGATTTTTTGTATTTTTGTGCCTTTAGGCAAAGGTTCTTCATGCAATGCATTATATAATGCAATATCATTCTCCTCCGCAGAATCATCTTCATAGAATAAATCTACAAATACGCTGTTTTTATACTTTCTGTTTTCTTTTTCTTCCATTATTTTCCTTTCCGGGCTTTTACCGCGGAAAGATACAATTATACTTTCAGTAATCACAATGATTGAAAGACGTGCATAGCTTTCAGCGGAAAACTTCCCTATTGATTTAATTCTTTGATGAATTCGGGATGATTTTCCCTGAATGACGGCTTTAACCGAAGACGGGTATTTGCTCTTTGTCAAATACCCGAAATGTGTTTTTATTATTGTAATGTATTTATTTGCATTTGTCAACTATACATTTTTAAAATGTTTAATTCTTCTGTTTCTCCAGATATTCTTCCAGCAAATCCAATTCATCCAGATAGATACAGTTTTTTAACTTCCCACACAGAATTTTCTTTCTGCATTCTTCCAGCTCCATCCAGATTACCTCTTCAACTTCTGTTTCCTGAAGTGTTAATTCCTCTATTTTCACGGGTTCCTCATACGCATAGACAGCACTGATCTCGAAGTCTACAAATGGTTTTCCATGAAATACATCCCGAAATCCACCCTGATGGAATCCTACAAAATGAAGCTTATCCTTACTTGTTTTGATTCCCAGTTCTTCCTCAAGTTCTCTGACTGCGGAAGGAAGGTAATCGTCTCCTGCAGCTACATGGCCTGCAGAAGAGATATCATAGCATCCCGGATTAGAATCTTTGTAGGCACTTCGCTTTTGAAGTAAAATATCATATTTGCCATCTTCATTTTTTCTTATAACCCAGATGTGTGATGTAGCATGAGGACTTCCGTCACGATGCGCAACTCCTCTCTCCCTGACAACTCCTGTTTTTGTACCGTCCGCATTTCTCACATCAAACAGTTCCATTGGCTTGCCATTTAATGCTGCATACTGAAGCACATCGTTTTGATTATATACGAGTTTTAATGAAAAAAATGGGATATTCTCATCAAGAAGACGGAAAAATATTTTATCCCCTTCCCATATATTCATATTAAGTATCTCTGCCTTGTCCACCCATTCCAGAACTCCCTCATCACAATCATGAGGTTCCCCTTCAAATCCGTCCGCCGTGTACAAAGACATATATTCCGTAACGTCTTCCCCATACACAAAAGTAACAATACCACGATATGCAAACGAAGTAAGGTGATATCCCGTTTCTTCCCATACTTCTCTTAACAGACATTCTTCAGGGCTTTCCTGATTTTCAAAATGTCCACCTACACCGATCCACTTATCTTTATTCACATCATATTCCTTCACCGTTCGATGAAGCATTAAATATTTTCCTTCTTTTTCAATATAGCAAAGTGTGCTTAGTTTTGATGCCATAATTTATTATCTCACATTCTTTTTATTGTTATATAGCTTCTGTTCTGTTATCATAACTCCTCTATATACAAACTGTCAACTTCTTATCTATTGATTCGTAAGAATATAGAGACAATCAGAACGGTATCTATTATACGAAACAAAGCAATAGGTTTTTGAAATGAATTACTGCACTTTGTTACATTTATACCTCATAAACAAACTTCTTGTTAAAAAAAGACCCTCAAGTACAAGATACTCAAAGGTCTTCTTATTTTATTATGCCTCTGCCGGCACGTCTTTAATACTGAAACTCATTCTGCCCATCTTATCTTTGCCCAGGCAGATTACTTTTACCACATCTCCCAGTGTCAACACATCTTCTACTCGGTTAATACGCTGTTTTGCAATCTTGGAGATATGAACCATCCCTTCTTTTCCCGGAGCAAACTCAACAAATGCACCAAATTCTTTGATACTTACTACTTTACCGGTAAAGATCTGTCCTGCCTCAAAATCAGTTACTATTGTCTTTACATAGTTGAGCGCTTTGTCCATCATTTTCTGATCCGTGCCGCAGATAGATACTGCACCATCATCTGTGATATCAATTTTCACACCAGTCTCATCAATGATCGCATTGATGGTTTTTCCTCTCTGTCCAACTACATCACCGATTTTTTCAGGATCGATCATGGTCTGAATAATCTTCGGAGCATATTCACTCACATGATCACGAGGACACGGGATACATTTCTCCATAACTTCTGTCAGAATATATTCTCTTGCTGCTTTTGTTTTTGCAAATGCTTCTTCAATAATCGGACGGGTCAGACCATGAATCTTGATATCCATCTGTATCGCAGTAATACCGTCATGAGTACCTGCCACCTTAAAGTCCATATCACCAAAGAAGTCTTCCAGACCCTGAATATCGGTAAGTACGATGTAATCATCATCTGTCTCACCAGTTACCAGACCACAGGAAATACCTGCTACCGGTTTCTTGATCGGCACACCTGCTGCCATCAGAGACATGGTGGATGCACAGATACTTGCCTGAGAGGTGGAACCGTTGGACTCAAAAGTCTCGGATACGGTACGAATCGCATATGGGAATTCTTCCTCACTGGGCAGTACCGGTACCAGTGCTTTTTCAGCCAGTGCTCCATGCCCGATCTCACGACGTCCCGGTCCGCGGCTTGGTTTTGTCTCACCTACTGAATAAGACGGGAAATTATAATGATGCATGTATCGTTTTACTACTTCATTTTCATCCAGCCCATCCAGTCTCTGTCCTTCAGAAAGCGGTGCCAGTGTTGTAATGGTACAGATCTGTGTCTGTCCTCTGGTAAACATAGCAGAACCATGTACACGCGGTACGATATCCGTCTCTGCTGCCAGCGGACGAATCTGTGTGATTGCACGACCATCCGGACGCTTGTGATCTTTCAGGATCATCTTACGAACCGTCTTTTTCTGATACTGATATACAGCCTCACCAAGAACTGCCAGCCATTCTTCATTTTCAGCAAATGATTCTTCCAGTTTCGCTGTCACCTGACGGATGTTCTCTTCTCTGGTCTGTTTGTCATCAGAGAATACAGCAACTTCCATCTCTTCCGGTGGAACGATCTCTTTTATTGCTGCAAACAGTTCTTCCGGAACTGCACAGGATTCATATTCATGTTTCTCTTTTCCACACTCAGCTACGATCTTATCGATAAATACGATAATTTCCTGGTTTACTTCATGCGCTTTAAAGATAGCCTCAATCATCTTATCTTCCGGAATCTCATTCGCTCCGGCCTCAATCATGATTACCTTTTCTCTTGTGGAAGCAACGGTCAGTTTCAGATCAGAAACCACATTTTGCTCCAGCGTAGGGTTCACGATCAACTCTCCATCGATCATACCCATCTGAGTTGCCGCACATGGTCCATCAAATGGAATATCAGAGATACAGGTGGCGATAGAAGATCCAAGCATGGCAACTACTTCCGGGTTGCACTGAGGATCTACGGACATTACCATATTGTTCAAAGTAACATCATTTCTGTAATCCTTCGGAAAAAGTGGACGCATCGGACGGTCAATTACACGGGAGGTAAGGATTGCATGCTCGGAAGCTTTACCTTCTCTTTTATTAAATCCTCCCGGAATTTTTCCTACTGCATACATTTTTTCTTCATACTCTACACTCAGAGGAAAGAAATCGATTCCCTCTCTCGGTTTTTCAGATGCTGTTGCTGTAGAAAGAACAACAGTATCACCATAATGCATAAATGCAGCTCCGTTGGCCTGTTTTGCCACACGGTCAATGTCAACAGTCAGTGTTCTTCCTGCCAACTCCATAGAATAACTTTTGTACATATATTCTGCTCTCCTTTTCTGCCCTGTGGGCTGATTTCCCGGCAGAAGTTCTCCGAAACAACTGAAAAATACACTTCACAAAACTTGTCTGCACTCTATGCAATGTACTTTTCAGTGGTCTCGGCATAAGCTTCTTGTCCGGGATGTTTCCTTTGCCTTTTACCTAATCCTGTCCTTAACGTTAGTAAGGGGTGGAACACCTTCCACCCCTCGCCATAAGAAATTACTTTCTGATTCCCAGTTTGTCAATCAGTGCACGGTATCTTTCGATATCGGTTTTCTTCAGGTAATCCAGAAGACCACGTCTCTGACCTACCATTTTCAGAAGACCTCTTCTGGAATGATGATCTTTGTGATGTGTTTTCAGATGCTCTGTAAGCTCCTGAATTCTTGCTGTCAGTACAGCAACCTGTACTTCCGGTGAACCTGTGTCGCCTTCAGTTCTGGCATATTCAGCCATAATAGCCTGTTTCTTTTCTTTAGAAATCATTTTATTTTCCTCCTTGATTTTAACCGCCGCGTACTAAGAAACGGTCGGAGACTCCAATCTCTGAATACGGGCTGACTCATACTCTGCTAGTATATCATATGAAATTTGGGAAGTAAACCCCCTTTTTTCAAAAATCCTCTGAGAGTCTTTTTCTACTCTTTTTCTTTTATTCCAGCTCCGGATCCTCATCCAGAATAGAAAATGCAATATTTGTCGCATGGTCTGCCACACGTTCCAGACCGGATATGATATCCGAGAAAATCATTCCTGCTTCCGGTGTACATTCGTTCTGTGTCAGTCTTTCCACATGTTTCTGCTGCAGTATTCTCTCTTCCTGATCAATCTGATCTTCCAGCGCGAGAATTTCCTGCAGATGCTGACGGTCATTTTTAGAAAACATCTCCACAGAATAATTAACAATTTTTTTTACCATACCCATCATATGTATCAGATCCTGCTCTCCATCTTTGCTGAATACCACCTCGTCATCCCGCATCATGACAGAAGCATCCGCAACATTTTCCGCATGATCGCCAATTCTTTCGATATCATTGACTACATGGAAGAGAGAGCCGATGCTCATCACATCATCAATGGGCAATTTTGACTGATTCAGATGAACCAGATAGTTCGTGATTTCTTTATTCATATAATCGATATTTTTTTCCACCCGATAAACCTCATCCAGTTCCTTCTGATCATGAGACACCAGTGTATTCATAGCACGCTCCAGATTGGTGATTGCCATATTTGCCATACGTTCCAGTTCACGGACAGCCTGAAGAACAGCCGTAGTGGGAGAAAATGCATGTTTGTTGCCAATATAAAGCAGTTCAAATTCTTCTTCTTTCTTGTCCTCACCCGGTACCACCAGACAGGAAGCTTTTACAAGCCACTGAGTAAATGGCAGCATCAGGATTACCTGACCTACTTTAATGATAGAGTTTGCGTTGGCTATCATACGTCCCGCTTCATTGCCGGAAATTTCCATAAAGAAGTTAACTACCGCATCACCTGCAATAATAAGAATAATCGCACAGACGATTGTACCCGAAATATTGAAGAGCAGATGAATACATGCAGCTCTCTTGGCATCTTTCTTGCATCCAACACTTGCCAGAATTGCTGACATGGTACAGCCTATATTACATCCAAGCATCATGAACAGACAGACCGGAAGTTCTACCAGACCTTCTCTAGCCAACAGCATAATGATACCAACTGTAGCAGAGTTACTTTGGAGAATCGCAGTAGCGATACATCCTACAATAAAAGCAACAAATGGATTGCTGAGAGAACCCAATGCCTGAACTACTTCAGGAATTTCCTTTGCTTCTGTCAGCGCTCCGGAGATGGCAGAAATACCCATAAAAAGAACACCAAATCCCAGAATAACTTCTCCAAGCCTGCTGACTGTCATATGATCCTTGATGAACATAGCCATGATCACTCCCACAATGACAAACAGGGGGGCAATATCCGCCAGATCAAAGGCAATCAACTGTCCTGTAACTGTTGTACCGATATTGGCGCCCAGAATAATACCCGGAGCCTGGGTAAGCTTCATCAGGCCTGAATTGACAAAACTTACAACCATTACCGTTGTTGCGTTAGATGACTGGATCAGTGCAGTAAAAAATGTTCCAACCAGCACACCGATCACTCTGTTCTTTGTAAATACTTCCAGAATACTCCGCATCTTAGAACCGGCTACTTTCTGCAGACCCTCACTCATCATTTTCATTCCGTAAAGGAAGAAACCAAGTCCGCCTACCAAAGACATTATTATACTCATGACTTTTACTCCTTCGTATCCCGTAAAATTCCTGTATTCCGAAACTGCCTGTCGCAGTTTCTTTTTTTGGATTTTACATTTTTCTTACGCAGATTTAACATATACACACAAGGAAAAGAAATACGCCCGGCGCATTTCTCTCCTTATACAACACATATCATATCTACTATAAAAGAAAATTTCATCTTTGTCCACAAAAATCTCTAAAATAGTTTCTTCCTGCCTGCGCATCTCTCTGAATCTGTTCTCTCAGTTCTTCTACAGAATCAAATTTACATTCCGGTCTCATAAAATGATAAAACTCCACCCAGGCCTCTTTCCCGTACAAATTTTCATTGCATTCAAACAAATACGTCTCAACTCCCGCAAATGGTACTTCCACTGTAGGCTTCACACCAATATTGGAGATTCCATAGAATTCTTCTCCGTTTATATATGTTTTTGAAGCATACACCCCAAATGGAGGAAGCAGTTTTCCGTTTGCAGGAATTTGATTGATCGTTGGAAGCCCCCAGGTACGCCCCAGCTGTCTTCCATGCACAACCTTTCCTTTCACAAAATACGGATAACCCAGAAGATGATTGACCTTCTCGATCCGTCCTTCTCTAAGAGTTTCTCTGATCCATGTGCTGCTGATTTCCCGTTCCTCATCCATTTCCTTATCCAGGATTTCAACTTCAAAACCATATCTGTGTCCAAGTTTTTTTAGGAGCTCAGGTGTCCCCTTCCTTTTATATCCAAAATGAAAATCCGGTCCCACGATCACGTAGGCAGCCCGAAGCTGAACAGCCAGAACTTCTCTTATAAAATCTTCCGGTTCCATCTGAATCAATTCGGGTACAAAAGGACATTCTATAAGACAGTCAATTCTTTTTCTTTCCAGAAGGACTTTTCTCTCCTCATTGGTAAGCAGGGTTCTGGTGATTCTTGTTCCCAGCTTTACCAGAGGAGATACATCAAAAGTAAAGACCACCGTATCATATCCTTTTTTCCCCAATTCCAGTGTCCTGGTAATCAATTTATCATGACCCCTGTGCAGTCCGTCGAATTTACCCAGTGTTACCACACTTCTCTTTTCCAGCTGAAAATCCAATGTATTTGTAATGTATCTCATTCTGTTCCTAAAATCCTTTAATTTCCTGTGTATAAAACATCTTTAACGGCAGAAACATATTTCCCTTTTTACGGAAAATCCCCACAAATGCCTTTTCACTGTCATAAATCCTGTAATTCTCTTCAGACGTACTTTCCGAACTGAGCCCCTCGACAAAAGACTCCGAAAACAGATTCCCATTGTGTACCAGCTGATCTCCTTCCGGGACAGTATACACTGCCGGATATTGTTCAAACATCTGATCCACAGGGACAACAATCGCAGCGAATTCCTGTCGGGACACATATTCCCGAATCTGACAAAGCTTTCTGGCATCTGTCAATTCAAACCTCTCTACTCTGGTCCTCACCAGTTTCTCCATGCAGCCGCCGCATCCCAGTTTTACTCCAATATCATTGCACAAAGTTCGAATATAGGTTCCTTTGGAACAATGAACCCTTATAGAAACCATCGGAAGTTCCAGTTTCAGGATTTCAATCTCATAAAAATGCACCTTCCGGGGCGTTCGCTCAATTTCTTTTCCTTCTCTTGCCAGTTCATACAGCTTCTTTCCGTTCACTTTGAGAGCGGAATACATAGGAGGCACCTGCATCTGTTCTCCGATGAAAGATGCAATGCAGGAGCGTACTTCTTCCTCCGTCACATACACTGGTTTTTCTTCTAAAATCCTTCCCGTCATATCCTGGGTATCTGTACAGATACCCAGATGTAGAACAGCTTCATACACTTTATCATGATCTGCCAGCATATCACACAGGCGAGTGGCTTTTCCCAGGCAGACCGGAAGCACTCCTTCCGCCTCAGGATCCAGTGTTCCCGTATGTCCGATTTTTTTCTGGTGGAAAATACCCCTCAGCTTTGCCACCACATCGTGTGAGGTATATCCCGCTTCTTTATATACATTGATAACACCATTAATTTCCATTCACACTCTCCCGAAGCTGTCTGTCAATATCATAGGTCAGACTGTTAACAACATCATGTACAGAACCCTGCATGGTACATCCGGCTGCCCGTACATGACCGCCGCCGCCAAAGTATGATGCAACCTTTGCCACATCTACGATTCCGTTGGATCTCATACTTACCTTATATTCCTGAACTCCGGTCTCATACAGGAAAATAGCCACTTCCACACCTTTGGTATTCTGAAGCTGATTGACGATCCCATCCAGATCTTTGGGGGTCAGCCCGTAAAATTTCAAATCTTTCTGCCGCACATATCCGACAATACACTGTCCATTCATCAGCATAATGCTCTCCATAATGGTGCGTCCCATGATCTGATTCTGCGCATAAGTTTTTGTATAAAAGGAATCTTTGATGATTTTCGCAAAATCAATCCCTTTTGCCATCAGCTTTCCACCAATCTCCATAGTCTCGGAACCGGTACAGGAGTACTGAAATACACCTGAATCATGGATGATTCCTGTATATATCGCCTCGGCAATCTCTTTTGTAATTTTTTCAGGATCCATCAGCTTATACAGTACTTCACAGGTGGAACTTGCATTCGGTTCAATATGATTGACCATGGCAATTCCTGTATTTGTCACATGATGATCGATACATACGGTATGTTCCGCAGTATCCAGAGCTTCCTTCGCCAGTCCGATTCTGTCTCTGCTGCTCACATCAAATAGCAACAGCAGATCATACTTTTTCCCTACCTGCCACTCATGTTTTATCTGATCTATACCCTCTATGTAGGAAAATACATCACGAATTTCCTCCAGATATACATCCACCTGAATCTGAGGATAATGCTTTTTCAAATAAAGATACATGCCCATGCAGGAGCCTACACAGTCACCGTCCGGCCGCACATGACCGGCGATGGCTGCTGTTTTTACACCCTCCAGAACAGACAAAATCTTATTAATCATCTTCTTCATCCCTTTCTGAGATTCCTTTATTTACCTCATCGATCAGTCTCGACATATTCACACCATACTCAATAGACTCATCCAGCTTAAATTGTATCTCAGGCGTGTTCCTCAGATTCAGTCTTTTTGCCAGCAGTCTGCGGATATATCCCTCTCCGCTCCTCAGACCAACGATCGTATCGTTTTTTTCTTTATCATTTCCCAGAACACTGATATACGCTTTGCAGGTTTTAAGATCCGGTGCCACTTCCACAGATGTAACAGATGTCATCATATGAATCCGGGGATCTTTAATTTCCTGACGAATGATCGTACTCAGTTCTTTCATAACTTCTCCGTTGATTCTTGTATTTTTGATACTGTTTTTTCTCATTCTTTAACCCTCTGCTATTCTTAATTCAATAATGCTAACCATTCCTGCTGTCAAATACATCAAAGACTGCAACCGGCCCAAAAGCACAAACTGCAGTCTTTTCTCATTTATTGTTTCCTCTACCTCGGAACTTCAACCATAATATATGCTTCTACCTGATCCAGTTCCTGAATATCGTTGAATCCTTCAAATACCAGACCACACTCATAACCTGCTCTGACTTCTTTCACATCATCTTTGAATCGTTTCAGAGATGCCAGAGGACCTTCAAAGATCTGTGTTCCTTCTCTGGTGATACGTACAGAACACCCTCTCTGGAATACACCATCCATCACATAGCTTCCGGCAATATTACCCACACCGGATGCCTTAAATACCTGACGGATTTCTCCATGACCGATGATCTTTTCTTCAAATACAGGATCCAGCATACCCTTCATGGCAGCTTCTACATCTTCGATTGCCTGGTAAATAACTCTGTACAGACGCAGATCGACACCTTCCTGTTCCGCAATTGCTTTTGCTGTCGCATCCGGTCTTACATTGAAACCGATAATGATCGCATTGGATGCGGATGCAAGAGTAACATCGGATTCATTGATGGCGCCTACACCACCATGGATGATCTTAACAACAACTTCATCATTGGACAGTTTTACAAGACTCTGTTTTACTGCCTCAACAGAACCCTGAACATCTGCTTTTACTACGATATTCAGTTCCTTAAGATTGCCTTCCTGTATCTGATTGAACAGATCATCCAGAGACATTTTCGCTTTCGTCTCCTCCAGAAGACGATTTTTATTTTCAGAAATAAAGGTAGCAGCAAAATTCTTTGCCTCTTTATCATTTTCTGTCGCTACCAGAACCTCTCCTGCATTTGGAACATCGGAAAGTCCAAGGATCTCAACTGGAGTAGACGGTCCTGCCTCTTTTACGCGGCGTCCTTTATCATCCATCATCGCACGTACCTTACCGGAGCAGGCACCTGCCGCAATGAAATCTCCCACATGCAGCGTACCCTTCTGTACCAGAATAGTGGCAACAGGTCCTTTTCCTTTATCAAGCTGTGCCTCAATCACAAGACCACGTGCTCTACGTTTCGGATTTGCTTTCAATTCTCCCACTTCTGCTGTTAGAAGAATCATCTCCAGAAGATCTTCAATACCGTCGTGTGTCTTAGCAGATACCGGAACAAAAATTGTGCTTCCGCCCCAATCCTCCGGAATCAGTTCATATTCAGACAATTCCTGTTTTACTCTTTCCACATTGGCACTCGGTTTATCAATTTTATTGATAGCTACAATAATCTCTACACCGGCAGCTTTGGCATGATTGATCGCCTCCACAGTCTGGGGCATAACGCCGTCATCAGCAGCTACTACCAGAACCGCAATATCTGTTGCATTGGCACCACGCATACGCATAGCGGTAAATGCTTCATGACCCGGAGTATCCAGGAAAGTGATCTTCTGGCCCTTGATGGATACCACATAAGCACCTATATGCTGTGTGATACCTCCGGCCTCACGGTCTGTCACATTGGTTTTACGAATCGCATCCAGAAGAGAGGTTTTACCATGGTCAACATGACCCATAACACAGACTACAGGAGGTCTGGAAACCAGTGCGGATTCATCCTCTTCTTCCTCTTTCAGCAGTTCTTCGATCACATCAACTTTTTCTTCCTGCTCTGCGATGATATCAAAGTCCATGGCGATTTCCTGCGCTTTTTCAAAGTCAATTTCATGGTTTACGGTAACCATAACGCCCTGCATAAACAGTTTTTTCACAATAACAGATGGCTGCATTTTCATCTTATCAGCCAGTTCACGGATTGTCATTTTCTCCGGAAGTACGATTTCTTTTACTTCTTCTTTCTTCTCTTCCTTCGGCTGCGGACGAACCGGTTTCTGAAGGGCTTTCGGAAGTCTCTGGTTCGGACGGCGTCCCTGATTCGGACGGTTTCCGCCCTGTCCGCCTCTTCTGTCCTGTGTTTTCTTTTCTTCTCTTTCCCGTTCTTTTTCTTTATCTTTTTCCTTACTCTTTACATCTCTTACCGGTTTTCTTGCCAGTCCCAGATCCATAGTATCAACAGATGGTGTTCTGGAATCTCTGCGATCTGTACGGCGATTGTTATCTCTGCCGTCACGCTCCCTTACATCTCGGCTGTCTTTGTCTCTTCCATCTCTGTCTCTGTTGTCACGGTTCATACCGTTTCTGTTATTGTCAAATCTGCGGCCTTCCTGACCGTTATTCGTACGTTCACCAAATCTGCGGTTATTGTTACCTTCCGGACGGCTCTGTCCCTGCGGACGATTCTGTCCCTGTGGTCTTCCCTGGCTGTTTTTATTATCAAATCGGCGACCGCTCTGACCGTCTCTGCGGTCCTGATTTCTTTCCTGGCCGTCTCTTCGGTCCTGATTTCTTTCCTGACCCTGGCGATTTCCGGAAAACCTGCGGTTTCCGCTATCCTGGGTATTCTGCTGACCTGCTGTCTGACGAATGGGCGTCTGTGCAGCCGCCTCTCTGACCGGTGTCTGAGACTTTTCAACAGCTGGTGCCTGTGCCGGCTGAACCGGTGTCGTCTGTGTCTGTACCGGCTCTGTCTTTACTGCGGTCTTTGGCTGTGCCGACTCTGTCTTTGCTGTGGTCTTTGGCTGTGTCGACTCTGTTTTAGGCGCTGCGTTTACTCCGCTCTTCGGCTGATTCCGGGTCTGTGCTTCTGTAGCCTTTACGGGCTGTTCTTTCCCCTGCTGCGGACGACTTCCCTGTGTAGATTTTCTACGGAAGTTCTTGCCCTCCTGTGTCATGGCATTCTGCGGACGGAACACCTGGATCAGATTGGATTTCTTTTTCAGACGCTCTGCCGGTTTTCTTCCTGCCCCTTTATTTTCTTCTTTTCTTTCGGACTTATCTTCTTTTTTACCGGAAAATGCTTCCCGTACCATTTTTTCTTCTTTTTCTTCCAATGTACTCATATGACTCTTAACTTCTATCTTTTTCTCCTTTAAATAGTCTAATACCTCTTTATTGGTTTTATTCAATTCCTGTGCCAGCTCGTAAACTCTCAGTTTTGACATATTACCACCAACCTTTCTTTGTTCATGTCAAACAGTTACGCCAAAGGTTCCAACATATTCATCTGTTTTTCCAGTGCTGACGCAAGGTTTTCATCCGTAACAGCCAGTGAAGCCCTGAATTCTTTTCCAATTGCTGCACCAAGTTCAATCTTGCTGCCGAATTCATAATAAGGTACCTGGTAGTATTCACACATATTGCGGAATTTCTTTTTTGTATTGTCAGAAGCTTCCGATGATGTAATTACCATATATGCTTTTCCGGTCTTTACTGCTTTTTCTGTTGCGAATTCTCCGCTTGCGATCTTTCCTGCCTTCATGGAAAGTCCGATCAGTGATATTACTTTTTTATGATTCAATCGTATCCAGCTCCCTTTCCAGGCTTTCGTATACTTCCTGCGGAATCGGCATTTTCAGGGAGCGTTCCAGGCCCCTGTTCTTCATGGCATTTTTCAGACATTCTTTCGAAAAACACAAGTAAGCGCCTCTGCCATTCTTCTTTCCTGTAGCATCAAGAACAATTTCATCGTCCGTCGTTTTCAGGACACGAATCATTTCCTTTTTGTTTTTCATTTCATTACAGCCGATGCATTTCCGCAGCGGTACTTTTTTTACATTTGCCATACTTTTACCGCCTCACAGTTATATTATGATAAATATTCCGTATTTTCTGCCACTTCCTGATCAGATTCTTCTGCACCGTAATCCTCAGTCTCATAATCTTCTTCGTCTTCGTAGCCTTCTTCATCCTGATAATACTCGAAATCTCCTGCTTCTTTTGCCTGGGTCTCACTCTTAATATCAATCTTAAATCCTGTCAGGCGGGCTGCAAGGCGGGCATTCTGTCCTTCCTTACCAATTGCCAGAGAAAGCTGATAATCCGGTACGATTACCAATGCAGTCTTTTCATCCGGATCTGCCATAACAGAAATTACTTTTGCCGGGCTCAGGGCATTTTCAATCAACAGTGCCGGATTTTCATCCCAGCTGATAATATCGATTTTCTCGCCCCGAAGCTCTGCCACGATAGAATTGACTCTGGCTCCATTCATTCCAACGCAGGCACCTACCGCATCCACATCCGGGTCTGTAGAACAGACAGCGATCTTGGTTCTGGAACCTGCTTCTCTTGCAATACTGCGAATCTCCACGATTCCATCCTTCACTTCTGTCACTTCAGATTCAAACAGACGTTTTACCAGTTCCGGATGGGTTCTGGATACCAGGATCTTCGGTCCTTTTGGAGTATCTTTTACCTCCAGTACATACACTTTAATTCTCTCTGTAGGGCGGAATACTTCGCCTTTTACCTGCTCATTTTCATTCAGTATCGCATCTACCTTGCCCAGATTGATGCTTACATTTCTTCCAAGATAACGCTGTACCACTCCGGTAACCACATCGCGTTCTTTCTGGAAATACTCATCATAAAGAACTTTTCGTTCTTCCTCACGAATCTTCTGCAGAATTACGTTTTTAGCATTCTGGGTAGCAATTCTTCCAAACTGTTTGGACTGGATCGGAACCTGAACCATATCTCCCACTTCATATTTGGAATCCATCATTTTCGCATTGGTCAGACTGATCTCAAGAACCGGATCCTCCACATTCTCAACAACTGTTTTTTCCGCATATACACTGAAATCACAGGTTTCCGGGTTGATACTTACCTTTACGTTGTCTGCCTTTCCGAAATGATTCTTGCAGGCCTGGATCAGAGACTGTTCAATAGCCTCCAGCAGAACCTCTTTACTGATACTTTTTTCCTTTTCCAGAATATTTAATGCTTCCATTAATTCTGTGTTCATTATTTTCCTTATCCTCCTTAAAAATCAAAAGCAAGTCGAATCAATGCGATCTCGTCTCTCTGAAATACTCGGGTTTCCTGATTATCCAGGGTAATCGTCACATGTGTTTCATCATATGCGCTGAGAATACCGAAGAATTCTTTTTGTCTATCAATCGGACGGTAAGTGCGGATCTCCACTTCCTTACCCATGCTGCGTTTAAAATCTTTTTCTTTCTTCAGCGGTCTTCCCAATCCCGGTGAGCTCACTTCCATAATATATGCGTCATCAATAAAATCTTCTTCATCCAGTTTGTCACTGAACAGACGGCTGACTGCCTCACAGTCATCAATGGTTATCCCACCTTCTTTGTCGATGTACAGCCGCAGATACCAGGTTCCCGCTTCTTTCACATATTCCACATCCACCAGTTCAAATCCAAAACTGCTGACGATGGGTTCCGCTATCGCTTCTGCTTTTTGTTCATACTGATCTCTTATACTCATGCTCTCACCACCTTCGTAACGAAAAAACTCCTTATGACATAAAGAAGAGTGGACGTCTCGCCCACTCTTAACTAGCAATTACCTATTAACACAGTTATCATAGCACTGTTTTTCATAAAATGCAAGGGGGAAATGCAACTGTTTTTCATTTATACCCTTACTTTTGTTCCCTTAGTATCCCGTTTTCCAAGCTTCACTTTATTAAGCACCATCTGTTTTCCTTTGTATTCCACACTGCACTCTATTCGGCTCTCCACAAGATATGCATGCTCCAGATAATCCTGATCTCCCAGCTTCATACCGCGGACTCCCACCGCCGCTTTTTTCATCTCGGACACTTCACTCTTCATAAAACGGAGAAAATATCCGTCTCTACTCTGCAGTACTACATAATCCATAGCGTCACTTAAGCCTACCAGCACCAGTTCATCATCTTTGGCAAGTTTTGTAGAGGCAATGGTCCGTTTGATCACATCAAATTCTGAACCGGGGACCTGCTTCACCATGCTGTTTTTGGTGACAAATAAAAGCATGGAATTTTTCACGGTTTCCATACTTGCCACAAAGAGAATCTGCTCCTGGGCACTGGAATAATTACTTACATTATCAATCGGTGTTCCCTTGTCCCTCAGTTTTGCCAGTGGCAGATCCATCACTTTTACCGTGTGCATCTGTCCTTTATCAGTAAAAACACAGATCTTATCCGTGTTCATACAGGTAAATACATATTTATATTCCCCGTGCGCTGTCTCTTTATTTCTTTCATAAATGGATTTGTCCATGGTCTTTGCATATCCGAAGCGATCCATCAGGAAGCACACTTCTGTCTCTTCCATCTTCTTTTCTTCAAATACTGCTTCTTCCACATTTTCAATGACAGTACGGCGTTTTCTTCCATAAGCTTTCTTTGTTTTGTCCAGATCATCCATGATCACCTGTGCCATGGAATCATAATTATTTAAAATATCTTCATAACGTGCGATATTTTTCATAGTCTCTTCATGTTCCGCAAGTAAAGCCTCAATCTCCAGTCCAATCAGCTTGTACAGACGCATCTCCAGGATTGCAGTCGCCTGCCGCTGGGTAAACTGCAGCTTCTTTGCCGCCCGTTCGCTGGTCTTTGTTTTGAATTTGATGCCCTCCGTGATTCCCATCGTCAGGCAGTCTTTTACCTGCTTCTGATTCTTACTGCCCCTGAGGATTTCAATGATTAGATCGATCACGTCACACGCCTTAATAAGGCCTTCCTGAACTTCCTTTTTTTCCAGCTCTTTATTCAAAAGTGTCTGATACTTACGGGTGCAGACCTCAAACTGAAAATCCACATGGTGCTCTATGATCTGCTTCAGACTCAGAGTTTCCGGCCGCCCATCAGCCACTGCCAGCATGTTGACACCAAAAGTATCCTCCAGACGGGTCTTTTTATACAACATGTTTTTCAGATTTTCCACATCCGCGCCTTTTTTCAGTTCCAAAACGATGCGGATTCCCTCTTTGGAAGACTGATTGGAAATATCCACGATCTCCGGAGCTTTTTTACTTTCCACCAGTGCAGCTACATCATTTAAAAACTTACCAATATTCGCTCCCACCATAGGATACGGAATCTCCGTGATAACCAGATTCACTTTTCCACCTTTCACATTCTCTACGTCCACCTTTCCCCGTACTTTAATTTTTCCGGTTCCGGTTTCATAGATTTTCAAAAGTTCATCTTTATTGGTTACGATACCTCCGGTAGGAAAATCCGGTCCTTTAATGTAACGCATCAGACCTTTTACCGTAATATCGTTATTTTTCATATAGGCTTTTACCGCATCTACAATCTCGCAAAGATTATGCGGCGGAATACTGGTGGCCATACCTACCGCAATACCATCGGCTCCGTTTAAAAGCAGATTTGGCACACGCACCGGCAGCACCACCGGCTCTTTTTCTGTCTCATCAAAATTGGACATAAAATCCACTACGCCCTTGTCCATATCACTTAAGAATACTTCCTGGGTAATCTTCTGCAGACGGGCTTCCGTATATCGCATGGCAGCAGCCCCGTCTCCCTCAATAGAGCCGAAATTTCCATGTCCGTCTACCAGTGTCTGCCCCTTTTTAAAATCCTGTGCCATCACTACCAGAGCTTCGTAAATCGAACTGTCCCCATGAGGATGATATTTACCCATCGTATCACCCACGATACGGGCACATTTCCTGTATGGCCGGTCATAACGGATTCCCAGTTCATACATATCGTACAGGGTTCTTCTCTGTACCGGTTTCAGACCATCCCGCACATCCGGCAGCGCACGGGAAATGATAACACTCATAGCATAATCAATATATGATTTCTGCATGACCTCCGAATATTCAGTTCTGATAATCTGTTCGTCCATTTTATTCCTCCGCTAAATATCCAGCTGTGCATCCTGTGCATGCTGATAAATAAATGCTTTCCGGGGCGGTACTTCCGTTCCCATCAAAACTTCCGTCACATCGGAAGCCATCCGGGCATCCTCGATCTCCACCCGTTTTAAGATTCTTGTCTTCGGATCCAAAGTTGTCTCCCACAGCTGCTGGGCATCCATCTCACCCAGACCTTTGTATCTCTGCAGAGTAAAACCGGAACCTTTATGAGCTTTTCTATATTTTTCCAATGCCTTATCATCATAAAGATATTCTTCTTTTCCCTTTGCCGGAATCACTTTGTAAAGCGGCGGCATGGCAAGATACACGTGTCCTTCATAGATCAGTTCCGGCATAAAACGATAAAATAACGTCAGAAGAAGTGTGGAAATATGGGCACCGTCCACATCCGCATCTGCCATGATAATGATTTTGTCATATCGCAGTTTTGTGATATCAAAATCATTGCCGTACCCTTCTGAAAAACCACATCCAAAAGCATTGATCATGGTTTTGATCTCAGCATTTGCCAGAACCTTATCGATCGTAGCTTTTTCCACATTCAGGATTTTTCCCCGAATCGGCAAAATGGCCTGATAATTTCTGTCCCGGGCAGTTTTTGCGGAACCGCCCGCAGAATCTCCCTCAACGATAAAGATTTCACAAAGACTGGGATCTTTCTTTACGCAATTGGCCAGTTTTCCGTTCGAATCAAAAGAATATTTCTGTTTTGTCAGAAGATTCGTCTTCGCTTTTTCTTCTGTTTTCCGTATCTTGGCAGAACGTTCTGCACAGGAAAGTACCGTCTTTAACACTTCCAGATTCCGGTCAAAATAAAGAACCACTTCATCCCCGGTAACCTTGGATGTTGCTTTTGCCGCATCCTGGTTGTCCAGCTTTGTCTTGGTCTGCCCTTCAAAACGGGGAGCCGGATGCTTAATAGAAATCACGGCTGTCATGCCGTTTCGGATATCCGCACCGGTAAAGTTGGCATCTTTTTCTTTCAAAATCCCCAATTCTCTGGCGTAATTGTTCATGATCGTAGTGAACATTGTTTTAAATCCCGTAAGATGGGTACCGCCCTCCGCATTGTAAATATTATTGCAGAATCCCAGTACATTTTCATGGAATTCATTCACATACTGAAATACACCCTCTACAGTAATCCCTTCACTCTCCCCGGAAAAATAAATCGGATCGTGAAGTACTTCTTTTTTCTTATTCAAATCCCGGACAAATCCGATGATTCCCTCCGGTTCATGATATTCAACAGCCTCTGTTTCCGGCTGTCTCCGATCTTCAAAATGAATGGTAAGCTTCGGATTCAGATAAGCTGTCTCATGAAGACGGCTTTTTACTTCTTCTTCATTAAACACCGTTTTTTCAAAGATTTCCGGATCCGGCAGAAAATTGATGCAAGTTCCCGTCTCCTTTGTTCTTCCCAGCTTCGGCAGAAGGCCGTTTTCCAACTCGATTGTGGGAATTCCTCTCTCATAGTGATCATGATGCACATAACCTTCCCGGCTGATCTTCACATCCAGATAAGTAGACAGTGCATTTACTACGGAAGAACCCACACCATGAAGTCCACCGCTGGTCTTGTACACTGAATCGTCAAACTTGCCGCCTGCGTGAAGGGTAGTAAATACCAGTCTCTCTGCCGACATTCCTTTTTCATGCATCCCTACCGGGATTCCCCGTCCGTTATCCGAAACCGTACAGGAACCGTCTGCTTCCAGAATCACCCGGATAGAATCACAAAATCCAGCCAGATGTTCATCTACGGAATTATCCACGATCTCATAGATCAGATGATTGAGTCCCTTCCGGGATACACTTCCGATATACATTCCGGGACGTTTCCGCACCGCTTCCAGTCCTTCCAGCACCGCTATGCTGCTGGCATCATACGTATTGCTTTTCGCCATATTTTTTCCTCACTTTTCTTTCAGGATGTCAACCCATAATGCTCCAGAGCCCGGGCAACACCATAATTCTGATTACTTTCCGTAATATAGTCAGCCGCTTCTTTCACCCGTTCGGAGGCATTTTCCATAGCCACACCGATTCCTGCCCAGCGTATTCCTTCATAATCATTGTCACTGTCCCCAATGGCGATCACCTGATCTCTGGCAAATCCCAGTTTTTCACAGAGCCATTCCAGTCCGTTTCTTTTACTCCAGTGTGCGTCCGCGATTTCAATGTTTTTTTCTTCTGTGGAAATCGGATACACTCCCGGCAGTTGGGCAATCCTGCCGATCAATTCCTGCTGATCTTTCTTTTCCACACACATAATATGAAATTTACTGATCAGATTTTTTTCTTTCAATACAAAATCGTCCAGACTTTCCATGTGGATATTTGTCTTTAAAAGCTGTTTTCTGTATGCCTCCATACAACGGCTCTCTTTCATATATTCACAGCCTCTGAAACTGTCATAAGCATCCAGGCCATGATAGATTTCAATAAATGTGGGATATTCTTTTGCCAGCTGATAGATTTTGCATCCGATCTCATAGGGCATTGTACATGAAAAAAGAATTTTTTCAGGATCACCCTGAGTTATGGTTGTACCGTTGGCATTAATATAATAAGGCATCACCGGAAACTCTTTCAATACAAACCGGCTGTTACGATATCCCCGCCCTGTGGTCGGCACCACAAGATGCCCCCGCTCCATCGCTTTCAACAATGCATTCCTGTCTTTTTCCGATATGGTGCAGTCTTTTCTGAGAAGTGTTCCGTCTAAATCAATTGCTATCAGTCTTTTTTCCATTGTTAACCTCACCTATTTTATCAATATTCAAGTATGCCTCTACCGAATAAGGCAATAATTCGATATTGTTTTACTTGTTACCTTTCCTGCCGGATCATAAGATTCTATTGTGGCTGTCCCATCACTTTTCTGTGATCCTTCTTATTTTGTTCCGTTGAACGCCCACAATTCATGCAAATTTTGCATCTTCAGGCACAGGATATCCGCAATTGGGACAGATTTTATTCACATTATGTGTCATGGGCAATCTCCTTTAGCCCTCAAATTCCAATATTAGACTTGTCTAATGAATTATAGCATAAATAATAAAAACATAAAGACAAAAATATTTTTTACTTTTTCTTGCAACAAATCGATTCTTTTTATACACTGTTATTATAGAAGAACATAAAAAAAGAAATCTTTGATTACTCAAAGATTTCCAATAAGCAGTTCGTAGGGGAATCGAACCCCTGTTTCCGCCGTGAGAGGGCGGCGTCTTAACCGCTTGACCAACGAACCTTGCTCGATTATAATACTACACTCTTTTGGAAAATGCAAGTGTTTTTTAAAATTTTTTCAATTTTTTTATTTTTCTGTCAAATGCAACTATTTTAAGGAGGTATCATGTATGAAAATGAAATTTAGAATCCCATTAACTGCTGCTATTTCCCTTGTATTTCTTCTGACAGGATGCGGCTCATCCAAAAGTTCCTACGATACCGCCGCCAGCCAGTCATACACCGAATCAGCTTCCTATGACAGTGGATGGTCGGAAGAGGCCGCCACGGAAGAAGCCTTTACGGATATGGAATATGACGATGCAAAATATGACGATGTGAAAGAAGGCAGCGGTGGAGACCCTTCCTCAGCAGCTTCTGCCGGTGCCAATGATCTGAGCAACCGAAAACTTATCAAAAATGTATCTCTCTCGCTGGAGACAGAGGATTTTGATACTATGAAATCCAGCATGGAAGAATCCATAACCTCCTTCGGCGGTTACATAGAATATTCCAGTTTCGATGCTCCCCAGGGGACCTATCGTCTCCGCTACTATTCCATTACTGCAAGAATCCCGGCTGAAAATCTGGACGAGTTCGTAGCTGCTGCCGGAAATCTGGGGACCCTCACGAATAAATCAGAAAACGTGCAGGATGTGACTCTTGATTATGTAGACAAAACTGCTTATAAAGAATCCCTTCAGGTAGAATATGACCGTGTGACCGAACTTTTGGAACAGGCCGATGATCTGGATCAGATTCTTGCTCTGGAATCCAAGCTCTCCCAGCTTCGCTATGAAATCAACAGCTATGAATCTCAGCTTCGGACTTACGATAACCTGATTTCCTACAGCACTGTAGATATTTATATCTCAGAAGTCAAACATGAAACAGCAGTTTCCAACACGATCGGTAGTCGAATCAGCAGCGGATTTTTTTCCAGCCTTTATGCAGTTCGTGATTTCTTTGTAGATTTGTTTGTATTTCTCATTGCCAACCTGCCGGTTCTGCTGGTATGGGCAGTGATCCTTGTCCTCGTTATTCTTCTGATTCGGCGTTTAATAAAAAAACGTGCAGCAAAAAAGGAAGCAGGATTAATCGGTCAGCAGTCACACTTTATGGATCACACACCGCAAAACAACGGGACCAGTACTTCTGAAAATCAGACAAAGACACCTTCATCCGAATCGAATCATAAAGATACTGAGTCATAAAACTTTAAGGGGCTGTTCACAGCCCCTTTACTACTCAGATTAAAACTCAAAAAAACAATCATAACCGTATGGATGAATCCAAAGATACGGTCGAGCTTTCATTATCACATTATCCAACCGTATTAATCACGACCAATATACAGTTATGCCTTCAATTTCACATTTTTCAACCGTATTATCTATAGCAAATATACGGTTATGCTTTCACTATTCTTCAACGCCACGTATTATAGATTTCAATCCATCTTTCCACAGGAAATATACACAGGAGGCTGAAAATCACCGCGCCAACCATCACACAGAGACGAACCAGAGAAATCTCTTTTTTCTGCCGAATAATCACACAGACAAATACGAATCCCATCCAGATCATAAATGCCATCGTCAGCACACGTTTCACAGTCAAACCATACACCCAGATATACAACACCATCTTACTCGCTGCTGTCAGAAGAAGCATCAGTGTGAGTACAGAAAGGCAGACTGCCATGATACGAAAAATTTTATTTTTCCCCGCGTCTGTTTTGGAAAAAATGCCTGCACATCCCAGAAGGATCAAGTTCCATGCGCCGATCTGGCATAATTCGAAAAATCCTCTTCTGGCATATTCTGCATATGTAAATCCTTCCGGCATGACACCAAGAAATGCAGAAAACAAATAATCCCCCTGGATCCCCATAAATACAACATATACCAGGCAAATAATGACTAACGCCGTTCCCGATGCTATATCAGGAATCTTTCTCACATTCTTTCCTGCCTCTGTAATAGCTTCCCTTTGAATCCTGTCTGTATTTCTCCCATTGATGCTTCCAAAAACCAGACCGAACAGATAAGAAGCCACCGGAACTGCCAGAATAATTCTCATGATCGTCAAAAACAGATGCTCAGCAATATAATCGATCAACTCTCCTACGATTTTCTCAAACCCGGCGTCAGCCCGGGACAGAAGCGGCAGTATGATCAAGAGAGCCGGTATCGCGATCACCGCGCCCAGCAGAACAGCTAAAGCCTGATGTTCCTTATCTTCTTTCCCATTCTGTTTATCATTTCCGAAGAGTACTCGAAACTGACAGGTAAAGTTACCAAATGGCACTACAGCAATCGAATTCCACCAGTCAAAAAAAACAAACTGAGATGTTTTTCCCTGCACGAGCATATGACCGGAAACTGACAAAGTCCAGTACGCTGCAACAAAAATCAGGCTAATCACTTGAAGAAAAGGTAAAACACTCCAAAACGCATAAGGAATCCCCAGAGAAAGCATAATAACCAGCCAGAAATAACTTTCTGTCGATGGATGTTTACCTTTCTGCCAAAGGTACAATAATACTACAACTGCATAGGCCACCGTAAAAAGTGCCAGATTCCTCTCAAAATTTCGAAATTCAGTAAACACATAGATCAAACAATATCCTACCAGAAAATAGATGACTGCAAAGATTGTATCTTTCCTATTTGCATTTACAGGCCGCTTTTCCATCATATTTCATCCTCCCCATCTGTTATTTATTCAGTGAAACTGTTCAGGCCTTCAAGTCTGACAGTTATACTGAACTTGTAAATAGAATATTACTATTTTCCTGAAATGTCAATATAATTTTATCGTATTGCAATAAACTTTTTTCGATTATCAATATTTATTAATGCATAAAGAGGACCAGCCATATAAGCCAGTCCTCTGACAAATACTTCTTCACCTGTTAAATTAGTCTATCCACAAACGTTATTGTCTCAGATACTCACTCAGTACCTGCTGCACTTTATCAACCACATATCCGCTTCCGCCTCTGTCTTTTACATCCTCCACCATGGTGACCAACAAGATCGGATTTTCTTCTGTAACCGTGTACACATTGAACCAGCCAAGTTCGCTTCCTTCCGTGTCTTCTTTGGAAACCTTAAGCTCTGCGGTGCCTGTCTTGCCGGCCAGTGTAATTCCATCCATCTTTGCATTATGTCCGGTACCATTTGGATTCTCTATGATCTGTGTCATCATCTGTTCCACCATCTCGCAGGCATCCTCTGAAAATACGCCTTCTTTCCAATAAGAAATCTGTTCGCTGTCTTTCTTCTTCAGATACGGTGCTGTCATATTTCCTTTATTATAAAATGCGGAATAGATAGAGGCCATATGAAGGGGATTTACCAGCACCTGTCCCTGTCCATAACCGGAATCCGCCAGCTGGATCTCCGACTCAAAGCCTTCTCCATTACTGTACTGGGACGGTGTCAGACCAAAATCAAAGGAAAGCTCTTCACCAAATCCCAGCTTATCAAGCTGTGTGGAAAGAGTATCCGCACCGATTTTTAAAGCGGCTTTGGCAAAATAAATATTATCTGAATAAATCAATGCATTTTCCATCCTGGCATCCGGTGCCTCGTGGAGTGTTGTCACATAATAATCTCCCCAGCTTTCATCCTTCTGCCAGCTGAGTCCGTCCTGTCCCAGATCTTCTTCCGCATCCAGCGTTCCTGTGGTAAGACCGATGGCTGCAATCAACGGTTTCATGGAAGAACCGGGACACCAGACAGCCTTAAACCGGTTCTGCATAGGTGTGTTTTCATCATTACTAAGAGAATCCCATTCTGCCTGTGACATACCCCGTACAAAAAGATTATTATCATATCCCGGCGTGGATAATAACGCAAGAACTTCACCTGTTTTCGGATTGATTGCAGCTGCCGTGCTTTTATCCTGACCAAACTGTTCATAAAGCAGCCTTTGGAGATTGGCATCAATCGTCAATATAATATCTTTACCATTCTCACAGGGTTTCGCTGCTATGACTTCTTTCTCCTGCCCACTGTCATCAAGAATAGAAATCCGCCAGCCGGTGCTTCCTCTCAGTTCTTCTTCATACAGTTTTTCCAGTCCGCTTTTTCCGATCACGCTGGTGGAAGTATAGCCTTCCCCCACATGTTCTTCCAGTTCTTCTGCCGTGATTGGCTGCACGTAACCAATCAGATGGGAAGCTTCCTGCTTCAATGGATATCCCCGCAGCTGTGTATCCGTGATCATAACTCCGGGAATTTGTAAGAGCTGATCCTGCAGTTCCTGAAGCTTTACCATGTCTTCCGAAGCAGTCCCCTGATTGAGTGCCATCTGATCTACTTTTTCGATTGTTTTAATCGGGACAAAGGAATCCTCCTTCACCCAGGATGCATCCAGCTTTTTCTGTATAGACTCAAATGTTGTATTCAAAAGTCCAGCCATCTTTTCCAGATCAGTAGAAGCATCTTCCTGCATCTTTCCGGGAACCAACCCCACCGAAGAAGCTGCCTGAAGTCCCGCCAGAAGCTGCCCGTTTCTGTCATAGACGCTTCCACGCTGGGCTTCTTCTTTTTTGATGCTCACCTTATCCTCCGGACCTAAATCCGGGAATATCATCGCATGAGTCCATACCAGGGCATATCGTTCCTCTTCCTCTGTAAAAGAAGCTTTCCAGGATACTTTCACGGGACCTGCCAGCGTCTCCATAGAAAGCGTGTACGGAATCGTTATCACATCATTTTTTTCTTCTTCTGCTTCCTTCTGTACCAGTTCAAAATCAGAAGCTTCGATTCCCTCATATATTTTCTGATTTCTTTCTACAAATTCTTCTTTTGAAATATACTGCTGACTTCCGGTGGAAATCATCCCATACATTTCCTCATAGTCCGCATCTTTCAATTTTTCCACATAAGCTGTCAGCAATTCCTCCGGAGAAGTTTTCGATGGTTTTCTTAAAAGCAAAACAAATACTGCTGCCAGCACAACCACGGTTACCGCCATGAGCACTGCCGTTATCTTTATCGCCAGATGTTTTCTCTTCTTTCTTCCCCTTTTCTCTTTCTCATTATTCATACACTCTGTCCCCTTTGATTTTACATTTCATAACTTGCAGATTTGACTTGATCCCTTCATCTGCATCTGTCACCAGTTTATTACTGCTCCTGTCCGTCTTCTTTCCCCTCTCCCGTCAGACTGAGCACGGCACGGATTTCTTCCTCATCCATATCCAGATATGCAGACAGCTCTTCTATTGTAAATTTCTGATCCTCATCATCCGAAAGTTCCCTGATAGCCGCCTCCAGTTTTTTTACCTTTTCAACCATAGAATCATCCCGAAGCTTCTGTTCCCTCTGTTCTTCCAGCCAAATCTCCATTCCTTTTCTGATCTGTTCCTTCATCCACTGATCCGCCTGACGTTCCGGCATTTCCTCCACCGATGCCGTGAGCAGACTCATATTTCCTTCCTGAATCAGATCTCCAATATAGATACCTTTTCTGTACATTTTTCGCGCAGTATCCAAAAGATACGGAAGATACAACTGAGCCAGTCTTTCCCGGGCATCCGCATCTCCTCCGGCATAAGCGATCAAAAGCTGCCCCCTCTCGCCTTCTTTTTCTTCAACTGTCATTTCCAGATAAGCTCTGTAATCTCTTAAACATTCCTCATCTTCCGACTCCAGCGGAACAAGCTGCGTTTCCCTTTCCTCTTTTTCATCCTTTTCCTGTTCAAGATCAGCACTGATATCCATCTTTTTCAGTTCCATCCCCTCGATACGGATCCCCTGAATCCTCAGATATTCATAAAGACTCTGAAGCTGATCGGCAGAAAGCTGATTCATCCCGAAAATCTCCAGGATTTCCTCATTTTTCAGATTTTTATCCTGATTTTCTGCCTTAACTAATAATTCCACCAATTTCTGCTGGAATTCTTTCATTTCCATCATATACCATATCCTCCAAATAATCTATACAAACACCCCGGGAATTCACCATAAGATTCCCGGGGTATCCTCACTTACTATTCTTGTGTTTATTATTCAAGCACGCCTGTTTTACTGAATATGGCTGTGCAGTTCCTGCAGAGAAACCACTTCTTTCGCATCCTGTTTCTGTACGGTCAGGATACCATCCGCACTGGCCAGTGCAGCTGCCATAGTTGTAATATAAGGTACACGGCTCTTTATGCAGGCTTTTCTCACATAGCTGTCATCCGGACCGTCTTCATCACCCTTTGGTGTATTCACTACCAGATCTACTTTTCCGTTTGTGATAATATCATACACATTCGGACGTCCTTCGGTCATTTTAAAGATCTTCTCCGCCGGAATTCCTGCTGATTCAATCAGTGCTTTGGTATGTCCGGTAGCAACAATCTTAAATCCGGCTTCCTGGAATCGTTTTGCTACTTCCACAACCTCACCTTTATCACGGTCACTGACACTGATCAGCACCGTACCGGACAGCGGCAGTTTGCTCTTGGTAGCCTCCTGTGCTTTAAAGTAAGATTCTCCCACAGTATCCGCCAGTCCCAAAACTTCACCGGTAGAACGCATCTCCGGTCCCAGAAGCGGGTCTACCTCCGGGAACATATTGAACGGAAATACTGCTTCTTTTACTCCATAGTGAGGAATTTTCTTTTCCTTCAAATCCTTCAGCGGTGATTCTTTTCCTGTAAACTCAGATGTTATGATTTCCGTAGCCAATGGTACCATGGCAATGTTACATACCTTGGAAACCAGTGGAACGGTTCTGGATGCTCTCGGATTTGCCTCCAGAACATAAACCTTTCCATCCTCAATGGCATACTGCATATTCATCAGGCCGCACACATGCATTTCTTCTGCTATTTTCTTCGTATATTCTTTGATTGTTTTCAGATTTTCCTCTGAAATATTTTTGGAAGGTATGATACATGCAGAATCACCGGAATGCACACCTGCCAACTCAATATGCTCCATAACAGCCGGAACATAAGCATGCTCACCATCACTGATGGCATCTGCTTCGCACTCCATCGCATGACGCAGGAAGCGGTCGATCAGGATCGGACGATCCGGTGTTACACCTTCTGCTGCTTCCATATAAATCTTCAGATTTGCCGGATCATATACGACTTCCATTCCTCGTCCGCCCAGTACATAAGAAGGACGAACCATCACCGGATAACCGATCTTCTCAGCAATTTCCAGTGCTTCTTGTACATTGACAGCCATTCCGGCTTCCGGCATCGGGATTTCCAGCTTATCCATCATCGCACGGAACAGATCTCTGTCCTCAGCCATATCAATGACAGCAGGAGACGTTCCCAAAATCTTCACACCGTATTTTTCCAGATCTGCGGAAAGATTCAATGGTGTCTGTCCGCCAAACTGAGCAATTACACCCAAAGGCTGCTCTTTTTTGTAAATAGCCAGTACATCTTCCAGTGTCAGCGGCTCAAAATACAGCTTATCGGAAGTATCATAATCCGTTGATACTGTCTCAGGATTACAGTTTACAATAATAGTCTCAAATCCGGCTTTTTTCAGAGCGAGGGCTGCGTGTACACAGCAATAGTCAAATTCGATACCCTGGCCGATACGGTTTGGTCCGCCGCCCAGAATCATAATTTTCTCTTTCTTATTGCTTACCGGACTTTCATCTTTTACATGGTAAGTGGAATAATAGTAAGCACTGTCTTTTGTTCCGCTTACATGTACACCTTCCCATGCTTCCTCTACACCCTGGCTGATTCTTGCGTTACGGATATCTTCTTCCGGTACTTCCAGAATCTGGCTCAGATATTTATCTGAAAATCCATCCAGTTTTGCCTGTCTAAGTGCATCCGGTGCCGGAACCTGACCTTTGTTTTTCAGAAGTTCTTCTTCTTCTTCTACCAGTTCTTTCATCTGCTCGATGAAATAATGTTTAATCTTGGTAAGTTCAAACAGTTCATCCACAGATGCGCCTTTTCTCAGAGCTTCGTACATGATAAACTGTCTCTGGCTGGTCGGTACTACCAGCATCTTCAGAAGTTCTTCTTTGGTCTTTTCGTGGAAATTCTTTGCAAATCCCAGTCCGTACTGACCAATCTCAAGGCTTCGGATCGCCTTCTGGAATGCTTCTTTATAAGTCTTACCAATACTCATGACTTCGCCTACCGCACGCATCTGAGTTCCCAGCTTATCTTCCACACCTTTGAACTTCTCAAATGCCCAGCGTGCGAACTTGATCACAACGTAATCTCCGTCCGGAACATATTTGTCCAGTGTGCCGTACTTACCACATGGAATCTCGTCCAGATTCAGACCGGAAGCCAGCATAGCAGATACCAGAGCGATCGGGAATCCTGTCGCTTTACTTGCCAGCGCAGAAGAACGGGATGTTCTTGGATTAATCTCAATAACAATAATTCTGCCGCTGACCGGATCATGAGCGAACTGAACATTGGTTCCACCGATTACCTGAACCTCTTCCACAATCTTATATGCCTGACGCTGCAGCTCTTTCTGCACCTCTTCCTCTATGGTAAGCATCGGTGCGGAACAGAACGAATCCCCGGTATGAACACCCAGTGGATCGATATTTTCAATAAAGCATACGGTGATCATATTGTTTTTAGAATCACGTACCACTTCCAGTTCCAGTTCTTCCCATCCCAGAATCGACTCTTCTACCAGAACCTGACCTACCAGGCTGGCCTGAAGACCTCTGGCACAGACAGTTTTCAGTTCTTCCACATTATATACGAGACCGCCGCCGGCACCACCCATAGTATAAGCTGGACGCAGCACAACCGGATATCCCAGTTTATCAGCGATTGCCAGTGCTTCATCAACACTATATGCAACTTCACTTCTGGCCATCTCGATTCCGAGACGATTCATGGTGTTCTTAAACTCAATACGGTCCTCCCCACGCTCAATGGCATCTACCTGAACACCGATTACTTTTACACCATACTTATCCAATATTCCCTTTTCTGCCAGTTCGGAGCACAGATTCAATCCGGACTGTCCTCCAAGATTCGGTAAAATAGCATCCGGACGCTCTTTTGCAATAATCTGCTCCAGGCGCTCCACATTCAAGGGCTCTATATAGGTTACATCAGCAATCCCCGGGTCTGTCATGATCGTTGCCGGATTGGAATTCACCAGTACGATCTCATATCCCAGCTGACGCAATGCTTTACATGCCTGAGTTCCCGAATAATCAAATTCACACGCCTGACCGATAATAATCGGACCGGAACCGATAATTAATACTTTGTGTACATCATTTCTCTTACTCATAGCTTTCTCCCTGTAATTCATTTTCTTCACATTAGTTCAAAATAGATTATAACCGAGACTTCTGCAAAATGCTACTAAAAATTCTATATTTAGAAAAAAATAGCTGTAAATTGTCAAAGTAAATGCACCCCCTATTTCCGACATCTGTTGCGTTTACTTTGGCAATACATTATGTTGCATTTACTTTGGCAGAAAAACTATTA